>NZ_JBQWEL010000005.1:0-270328 GCF_052658925.1 Microvirga medicaginis
GAAGGACATCGAAAAAGCCCGCTTGAACATTTCTGCTGGAGCATTGGCTTATCGACGAACCGGTGTCCACTTCGCCCGACAATGCTCTAAACGGCGGGCACCTTAGCGGCCTTGGGCCAATCCGCAACCGCCTCTCTGCCGGAAGCGTCCAGGATGATGGATTGCCGTTCGCGGGCCACGAAGGCTGTCGGCATCACGGCCTTCATCTCGGTTTCCATGGCGCGGATGAAGGCGTCGTCATGCCCCGGATAGAGATGGAAAATGGCCAGAGCCTTCACGCCGGCGGCCTTGGCGAGATCTACGCCCTTTTCCCAGGTGGAATGGCCCCAGCCCCGGCAGCGCGGATATTCGGCCTCGGAGAACATGCCGTCATAAATCATGAGGTCGGCATCGCGCACGAAATCGGTGAGACCTTGATCCGGCCAGGCTTCGCTGTGCTCGACGTCGCTGATGTAGCAGATGCTGCGATTCCCATGCCGGAAGCGGTAGCCCGTAGCACCGCCCGGATGGTTCAGGGAATGGGTCTCGACGCGGGCGCCGTCGTCGAAGGTCAGGATTTCTCCGGCCTTGAACCCCACATGCTCGAACCGGGCCGGGAACTGGCCGAGGCGCACCGGAAAGAGCGGCGGCGAGAACAGCTTGTCGAGAGACTCCATGGCGCTTTCGCCATCGAGATTGCCGCAATAGGTGCGCACTAGGCGCTCTTTGGTGAGCGCCGGCTTGAAAAAGGCCAGGCCGCCCACATGATCGAGGTGAAGGTGGCTGAAGAGGATATCGATGGTGTCGGGGACATCCTCGCCGAGCGCACTGCCCAATGCTGAAATTCCCGTTCCGGCATCGACGATGAAGAGACGCTGGCCGCAGCGGATCTCGACACAGGCCGTATGACCGCCGAATTCCATGAACTGAGGGCCGGAGGCGCAGGTGGAGCCGCGGATACCCCAGAAGCGGACCTGTAGCTCGTCAGAAGATGCAACTCGGCTTACCATCGCTGGATCATGCCCAACCGAAAACCCCATATCTGTGCGATAGCACACATGATGAGATGACCCCAGGCGCCGCCGGATAGCAAGTGCGGGCTTTCATGCACTCAAGGCCTCCGGCTGCCTGATGCGGGGAGCCACCACGGGTTCGCCCCGCTCGAAACGGATAACGGCGTCGAAGGGCGGTTGATCCATGATGGGGGAAACCGAAGGCGTGACGACGACGAGCCCACGCCCGACCATGGCGCGGCGAAGCGCTGCCACCAGCCTATCGGCGGCCGGACCCGGCAGGCCATCGAGCGCCCGTTGAACCACGAGAATGCTCGGCCGGCGCACGAGACAGCGCACCAGATCGACGGCCGCGATTTCGGTGAGGCTGAGATCATCGCCCTGAGGGTCGATGGGCAGGTCGAGGCCGATGCGGGAGACCTCGCCGTCAAGGCCCCGCTCGGTGAGGACGCATCGGATGACACCCTGCACAGCTTCCGCCGCGCCGGCCTGATCGGCGGCGATGCGCCCGAAGAGCAGGTTATCCTGCACGCTCGCGGCCGAGCAGAAGAGCGCCTGATCGTAGAACTCGATGGAAGGTCTGAGGCTCACCGGCAGCATGCGGGCGAAATCCGCCCGTGCCGTGAGAATGCGCGCTTCGAGCGCCTCATCGAGAAGGCCCAAGCGGTGGCGGCTTTCGTTATAGCGGAGGGCGAGGCCGATCAGGCGCTCCTGATCGCGTCCGGGCCGGCGCTGGCCGCTTTGGCGCTCCACGAGATCCTGAAAATAGGCCCTGTCGGCAGCCGAGAAGAACGAGAAGCGTTCGAAGAGAGGATGTCCATCCGGGATATCGGCAAAAATCTCGATCATGCTCGATGCGATGGACAGGCCGATTTGGCTCAGGATCTTGGTGAGGTCGTTGGCCTCGAGAATGGCCCGCACGTAAGGATGCGCGGAAAGCCTGTCCTCTCGGAACGTGTCGCCGACCGGCTTTCCGAACAGCAGGTTTTCGCCGATCGTGGCGTAGCGGTTGTAGCGAGCGGCATCGAATGGATCGACGAAACGGTCAAGCTGCTCCCGGGCCAGCGCCGCCTGAACGAAGCGGCGGGCCTCCACGATAGCCGCTGCGATCGCGGGTTCCTTTCGGGGATCGAGTGTGCCGGACAGGCCGCGTGCATGGGTGAGGCGGTCAAGACCCGTGATGGCAATGGCTTCCGAGAGCCGATGCTCGAGTTCTTCTGCCGGCGCCTGGCAGCCATAGAGCAGGTTTTCCTTCAGGCTGCCTTCGATCAGCACTGTCTCACCGGCAAAGGCGATGCGCTGACTGCGCTCATAAGGATTGGCCTCGACCAGATCCACGCCGCCATAGGTCATGCGGCCGACGGAAGGGTGAATCTGTCCGCTCATGAGGGCGGCGAGCAGACGAGAGCCGGAATCGCCATCGCCCACGAGAGCGACATGGGAGGGGAAGGCGAGGTTCAGATTGACGGAGGTGATGCGCGCGCCGCTCGCCGGGTCATAGGCCGAGACGCCCTGCGCCACGAGGGCACCGTTTTCAGGCAGTGACGCCTTGCCCTTCCTGATGTCACGCGGCTTAAGCGCGGAAAGGCTCTGTGCCACGTCGGTGAGCAGAGCGCGAGCCCGCAAGGCCATGCGGTGCCACTGCACGAGTTCGCGGACGCCGTAAGCCGCGAGCGCGGAGGCGAGAGCACAGGCTGCCACCATGCCTGCCGTCAACGGGTGAGATCCGGCGAACCATGCACCAAGCGCCAGCACCGCGACGGGTGCGAGCATCAGCACGATGGCAGCGGTGGAATCGACGAGTGCCAGACGGTACTCGCGCCGTGCGACGGGGCGATGGCCTTCGATGAGGAGATTGTGCACCCGGTCCCGCTCATAAAACCCCGTGCCATGGGCGCGCATCGCCGGAATGCGGTGTTCGAGATCGGCCAGAATGCTTTCGGCGCTCTCGCCTTCCTTGTGGCGTGCGGCCGTCGCATCAAACCGCAGCAGCGCGCGGCGAGCATTCAGGATGGCGCCGACGCTCAGGGCCACAGCCAGAGTGGCACCGAGATACCAGTTCATCGCGAGCACATAGGCAAACGACAATCCGATCATGCCGCCGAGCTTGACCGGGACGAACAGGCTCAATCCCAGCACCGAGTTCTCGCGGGCAAGCCCATGGGCTGCGAGCGCCGTCGCCGTCGAGAGATCGTCCTGCGCCGAAGGCGGTGCCTTGAGGATGGCTTCAAGGGCCAGGGCGCGAAGCTTGGCCAAAGCCCGCGAGCCAATGCTGACCGCAATCCCGTCGACGGGGATCAGCAGCAGCGCAATCAGAATGGGAACAAGCAGGATGCCGCCGATGGAGGCAAGCGTGAAGGTCTCCGGGCTGAGCGCGATGCCTGAAAACAGCACGAGCGATTCCGGCCAGAGGCTCGCGGGTGGGGTGAGGACGATGCGGAGCAGGGCGGGTGGAGCAGAAACTCCCCCTGCAACGGCCCGGTCCACCACGATGCGGATCAGCTCGAGCCCGACGAGCAGGCAGAAGCCGGCCAGTGCCAGAAGACAAAATCCGAAGACATGGCGAATCCGAGAGGTCTTCCACGCCAGGCGCAACGGGTCGCGCTCCATGCCACCTCCCTCGACAGTTTTCTCGTTGGTTGAGCTTTGGGAGTGAAACTAGCGAAGCCTGGGCCGTCCGACCAGCCTAAACTCCGCAATTGGCCCCTCGCCGCCCCTGCCTTCGCGCCTATCTCACCTTTCCTGCAGTATTTCCAGAGAGGGAGATCGGGCTCCATTATGTCGTCGTCCCTGCCGGTCGATCCCGTTTTCCAGCTCATCCTCGAAACACCCGGCCGCACGCCGTCTTCCGTGTTGCCGAGCCGTTTGAATGGTCTTTTCAAGGAGCTGGCCGATGTCGATTCCGTCACGCCGGTCGAGGAGGTCGAAGAGCAGATCTGGACGCTCTGGGGCTCTCACGAGGATCGGCTGGCAGAAGAAACCCTGGCAGCGGCAGTTGAGGCCATCGCGTCAGGAGAGTTGCAGAGGGCGCGGCCTCTTCTCGATCACCTCGTCATCAAGCATCCCGATTGGGCGGAGGCGTGGAACAAGCGCGCGACGCTCGCTTATATCGAGAAGCGCGATGCGGACAGCCTCTTCGATATCGCTCAGACCTTGAGACTCGAGCCCCGCCATTTTGGTGCAATTTCCGGCTTCGGCAACGTGTGCCTGCGTCATGGGCATCTCAACGAAGCCCGCGCGGCTTTCCAGATCGCTCTTTCCATCAATCCGCACATGGAAGAGCTGCGTGACATGCTCGAGAACCTCTCCCCGCATAATCTGATGCTGCATTGAAGGCTGCTGAGGGAGCAGAGCGGCGGCCACCATGAAGCGCTCTCCTCATCCTGAGGAGGCAGGATCGAAAGAGCTGTCTAATGCGCGACATTCCTGCCGTTGCAGCCATGCGCGGAGAGGCTACTCTGCGTCCCATGCCCGATTCGTCCGCAGCCCGTCTCTCCAACATCATTCTTCCCGCCGATGGAAGGCAATCGCCTGTCGCCGCCGGAATTCAGCGTGGTGTGCGCCGACTCTTTGCCGAGTTCGGCCATGTGACCCTGCCGGAATTCACGCTCGCCAATGGCAGGCGCGCCGATCTCATTGCCCTGGCACCCGACGGAATGCTCACCATCATCGAGATCAAGTCGAGCGTTGCGGATTTCCGAGCCGACCGGAAATGGCCGGATTACGAAGATTTTTGTGATCGGTTCTATTTCGCCGTGCCGGAAACGGTGCCCTTCGACATTCTGCCGGAGGATCGCGGGCTCATCATCGCGGACAGTTTCGGCGCAGCGGTGATGCGCGAATCGGCACATCATCCGCTTGCCGGTGCGCGCCGCAAGGCGGTGACGCTCCGCTTTGCCCATGCGGCGGCCGCCGCCCTGCATGCCTTGGCCGATCCGGACAGAATTGCGGACGGACGCCTGTAAGGACTGGAGCACCGTGTGGAAAGTAGACCCGGTTTTCCGCTTTTGGGTCCGATGCTTTAGCGCGGAGCGCGCTTGGCGAGGATGCGCTGCAGCGTGCGGCGATGCATGTTGAGCCGGCGTGCGGTTTCCGAGACGTTGCGGCCGCACAATTCATAAACCCGCTGAATGTGCTCCCAACGCACCCGGTCCGCGGACATGGGATTCTCCGGCGGCAGCGCACGCTCGCCCGGCTGGGCCATGAGAGCCGCATGGATCTCGTCCGCATCGGCGGGTTTGGCAAGATAGTCGAAGGCACCCATCTTTACCGCCGTCACGGCGGTGGCGATGTTGCCGTATCCGGTGAGAATGACGCCCCGCGCATCGGGGCGGCGGTTTTTTAACCGCTCGATCACGTCGAGGCCGTTGCCGTCGCCGAGGCGCATGTCGATCACGGCAAAGGCCGGAGGATTGGTTTCGATCTCGGCGATGCCGTCGGCCACGCTTTCGGCCACGCGCACCTGATAGCCGCGGCCTTCCATCGCGCGGGCGAGACGGGTCGAGAAGGGCCGGTCGTCATCCACGATCAAGAGGCTCTTGTCGGCACGATCCTCGAACGCAACAGGCGCGTCGGCCATCAGAACTTCTCCTTGCATAACGGAACAATTCCTTCCTGAAACGGGCCGATCGGGCCCGTCCTCAATATGGGAATTCTTCCTCTATTCTTTGAGAGACCCCTTGGATTCTCCCTGCGGCGAAATTGCCGCACCCTGTGCAAACGCGTGACGCGGCCAAACGATCCGTGCGACCGCTCCTGTGGCAGGTGGCGCGGCATTGGTCAGAGTCAATTCGGCGCCCGAGCGTTCGATCAGCGTCTTGGCGATAAAGAGCCCTAAGCCCAACCCCCCTCCCTCGTCATTGTCGGCTTCCGTGCGCTCCGCCGCGCTGCGGGTCGTCACATAGGGTTCCCCCACCCGCAGCAGGATATCGGGCGCGTAACCCGGTCCGTCATCGCGGATCTCGATGAAAACCTCGTGAGGTGTCCACGAAGCCTCGATGGTGACCTGGCTCGCAGCGAAGTCGGTGGCATTGTCGAGAATGTTGGAAAGGCCATACACGACGCCAGGGTTGCGGCGGCCCACAGGCTCGGGTCCTTCGCCGTGGGCCAAGACCCGTACATCGAATCCGACGGCCCGCTGCGGTTCGACGATCTCTTCCACCAGATGACTCAAGGCAATCGTTTCCAGGAAGCCTTCTTCCTCCTCTCCCATGGAGGTGAGTTTGGTGAGGATCGAGCGGCAGCGATCCACCTGCTCCTGCAGGAGCCGCAGATCGTCCGCCACCGGGCCGTCCTTCGGCAGGGCATGGCCAAGCTCCTTGGCCACGAGCGCGATGGTGGCCAGTGGCGTCCCCAGCTCATGGGCGGCGGCGGCGGCGAGACCGTCGAGCTGCGAGAGGTGCTGTTCGCGGGCGAGAACGAGCTCCGTTGCGGCCAGCGCCTGCGCGAGCTGGCGTGCCTCCTCCGCGACACGCCAGGCATAGATGCCGGTAAACACCGTTCCGAGAAGGATCGCCGTCCAGATTCCCGATACGTAGAGGAAGGGCAGGCTCAAGGTTTGCCCCGGAAACCATGGCAAAGGCCTGTGGGCAAGCACGAGAAAAGTGGCGGAGCCCACCGCGAGAAGGCCGAGAGCGAGAGTTCTCTCCGGGGTCAGCGCCGTCGCCGAGATCAGCACAGGCGCGAGGAAGAGCATGGCGAAGGGGTTTTCCAGTCCGCCCGTGAGATACAGCAACGCCGCCAGCTGCAGGATGTCGAAGCCGAGCAACGCCGTGGCGGCATTGTCGCTGAGTCGGTGGCTTGCCGGATACTGGATGCGCAGCAGCAGGTTGGTCCAGACCGATGCGGCGATGACGAGAAAACACAGCTCGAAGGGCAGCGGGAATCCAAGGCCGAAGCGCACGCCTGCGACAGCTGCCGCCTGTCCCACGATTGCGAGCCAGCGGAGCCTGACCAAGGTATCGAGGCGCAGCTGGCGGGGAGACGGTTTGAGACTATTGGCTGGGATGGCGACCATGAACGAACAGAATAGGGTTAAAAAAACTGTTCGCCAAGCAACAGCATAAAGGCAGAAAGTCCTAAATTGTCGCCGGAGGGATGCTTCGGAGGAGGTAAATCGCAGGCGTTTTCGGCTATCACGACAATGGTGTTGCAATAAGCGGAAGGAACTTTAATCTTAAAATTACGGTTGAGGATAAAGCCTACCCCGCGGTGCGGGAGAAACCAGGCGCCCGGCCTTTGGGGACATGTGATGAATTTTTCTTATTACTGGTACGATACGGCGCATTGGCTCCTGAGCCCCGCCCGCGCAGCGTCCGATATTACAAAGCTCTTCTTCGACAACCCCGTCAACCCGCTCAACAACACGCCCTACGGCCGCACCGTTTCTGCTGCCTGCGAGCTCTTCGAGCGCACCACCCGCCGCTATACGAAACCTGAATTCGGCTTGGCTACCACCACCCTCGGCAACCAGGAGGTCGCCGTTACCGAAGAGGTCGTGTGGGAGCGCCCCTTCTGCCGCGTGATTTCCTTCGAGCGCGACCATGCACTCGCTGCGAATCAGCCTAAGCTTCTGATCGTCGCTCCCATGTCCGGCCATTACGCCACATTGTTGCGCGGCACGGTGGAAGCCTTCCTGCCCACCCATCAGGTGATGATCACCGACTGGGCCGATGCGAGCATGGTGCCGCTTTCGGAGGGCCGCTTCGATCTCGACGATTATATCGACTATCTTAAAGCCATGTTCCGGGAGTTCGGCCCGGACCTGCACGTGATGGCCGTGTGTCAGCCGGCGGTTCCGGTCGTGGCAGCCGTTTCGCGGCTCGAGGCCGAGGACGATCCGGGTATCCCGCGCTCCATGATTCTCATGGGCGGCCCCATCGACACCCGCCGTTCGCCCACCGCCGTGAACCGGCTGGCGGAGGAGCGCGGCATCGAGTGGTTCAAGCAGCACTGCATCGTGAAAGTGCCGCCGACCCACCCGGGCTTCTGGCGCGATGTCTATCCGGGCTTTCTGCAGCTTTCCGGCTTCATGGCCATGAATATCGACCGGCACCTGACGGCCCATTGGGAGATGTTCAACCACCTCGTGGAAGGTGACGGCGATTCGGCCGAGAAGCATCGCGACTTCTATGACGAATACCTCGCCGTCATGGACCTGACCGCCGAGTTCTATCTCCAGACGGTGGAAACGGTGTTCGTGAAGCATCAGCTGCCGAAGGGCGAGATGATGCATCGGGGCGAACCGGTGGATCTCAAGGCCATCCGCCGCTGCGCCATCATGGCGATCGAAGGCGAGAGGGACGACATTTCAGGTGTCGGCCAGACCCTGGCGACCCTGGACTTGACCCCCAATCTCCCCTCCGACAAGAAGCTCTATCACCTGCAGACCGGGGTCGGTCACTATGGCGTCTTCAACGGTTCTCGTTTCAGGGCTCAAATCGCTCCTCGAATCGTTGAATTCATTGAGAATCACGGCCGAGAGGCAGCCTGAAAGGCCACGTCAAGAGCCGGATCCTGTTCTCCATACGTTCTTGGGAGCGGCAAACGGCTGCGCTGACAGAATCGATGTGAGCGGGCAGATTGCGGACATGAAATCCGCTCTGTTCCGCCGCGTTCCTGCGGACCCGCCTCATTTGAAAGTCTCCCATGAGGGCCAGTCATTTAAAGTGGCTCTCAAACGGCGTCCGACTGCCAAGCGAATCACGCTGCGCGTCTCCCACGCGACGGGCGAGGTCGTGCTCACCATCCCCGAGCGCACCGATGTGGGCCTAGCGCAAAAATTCGCTGACAGCCACAGCGAGTGGATCGCAAGCCGTCTCGCCAAGGTGCCTGACCGGGTGCTGTTCGAGCCGGGTGCGCTCGTTCCCTTACGGGGCGTGCCGCACCGCATCGTCCATTGGTCCTCGATTCGGGGTGTCACTCAGGCGACCCGCGACAATGCGGGTGAGCCGATCATTGCGGTGGCGGGCGAAGCCGTCCACGTCGCGCGCCGCGTGCGCGATTTTCTTGAGGCTGAGGCCAAGCGCGATTTCGCGGTGGCCGTGAAGAAGCATACGGCTCAGCTTGGCATCCCGGCAAAGCGCATCACCGTGCGCGATACCAAGAGCCGCTGGGGCTCCTGCTCGGCCAATGGGGCGCTCAACTTCTCTTGGCGCCTCATCATGGCTCCGCCCTTCGTGCTGGATTACCTCGCCGCCCATGAGGTGGCGCACTTACGCGAGCTCAACCATTCCCAGCGCTTCTGGAAGATCACCTACCAGCTCTGCCCGCGCACGGACGAGGCGGAGGCCTGGCTCAAGACCTATGGCAGTGCCCTGCACCGCATCGGCTAGAGCTTTGGACGAGAAAAGGGGACCTGCACTTTCGGATTGATCCGATGCTCATTCTTGAGAGGAGCGCATCGTTGGACGCGGAAAACCGGAGGTCCGCGTCAGCGAAAAGTGGACCTGGTTTTCCGCAAAGAGCGATGCGCCACGCCGAAGTCCTGCGCGCTCCGAAAGCCGAGCGGGTTCAAACAAGGGCTGTGCAGCGGAGGAAACTCTGAGACACGGAAGGCGGCTCTTCCAGAGAAGAGTCGCCTTCACGCCGATCGAGCTCTCGTCAGATGACGTAGAAGCTGGCGTGCGTCAGATCTGGCTTTGCACCATCTGGGTTGAGCGTGGCGAACAGGACCGGCCTGATATCTCTCGTTGTACCGCCGGTGCCATCCAGGTCATAGAAGAGTTGCCCCGTCGCCCGGTCGTAGATGATCCGGTCGTCCTGATCCCGTGCTTCGGTGCCGAGCACGAAGACGCTGGCATCCAGCTGGCCAAGTCCGAGGCCGCTGAAGATCTTGTGCGACAGGCAGATCCGGTCTCCCTCGGCGATGCTGAAATCAAGGATCGTGTCGGCGGCGGTCTTCATCACGGCCGTATCGAAGACGAAGGCATCCGCCCCCGCACCGCCGGTCAGCAGATCGCGTCCCTCACCGCCATGCAGCGTGTCGTTTCCGGCCGCACCATTGAGAGTGTCGCTTCCAACGCCGCCGCGGATCACGTTATCGCCGGCATTGCCGACCACATTCTCGCGACGCAGATCTTCCAGGGTGATCGTGAAGGTCCTGTTCACGGTCTCCAATCCGTCGCTCACGGCGACGGTAACCGTGAACTGAGCGTGCTGCTCATAGTCGATCTTCGTCGCATCCTTGACCCGCAGTTGGTTGCCCGCGAGTTCCACGCTACCACCGGCATTATCCAGAAGAGTGTAGGATAAAGCCGTTCCATTCGGATCGCTGGCCGAGACCAGCCCGATGACTTGCCCTTCAGCAAAATTCTCCTCGACAAGGGAATTGGAGAGCTGAAGATTCGTCGGAGCCTTGTTGATGTCGGCAACCACGATGGAAATGCCGCCGGAGGTATGGCCCCCATGCCCATCCGATGCGATCACGTTGTATGTGAAGGTGGAGTCCTGCGAGACCTGGATGAGCTTCGGATCGCGGAGGACGACCACATTATTGACGATCTCGAACCGTCCATCCGCGCTGATCAGGCCGTTGGAATCTGCCAGAGCTTCACTGAAGGTATAGATGAGAGCATCGCCGTTTTGATCGATGGCCGAAAGAGTGCCGACCTGGCTTCCAGCATTTGCCATGTCGCTGATCGAGCCGTCCGTCAGCTGGGGTGCGGTCGGCGCAATGTTCGAGGCTGTGGATGCGACCGAGACGTTGCTGTTCGGCTGACCCTCGACCCCGTTGCTGTCGATGACGGAAATCGTGAAGCTCGTCGTTTGCACGGAGCCGACCGACGCAATGCGATCCTCGGGGTCGAACTGCAGAGCCTGGATCGCCGCCTGAACCTGAGCCGCCGTTCCGGTCACCGTGTAGGTTCCGGCGCTCTTGTTGTATGTGCCGATGCCCAGATTCGTGAACTCACCCTCCGTGGCGGTGTCCATCGTAACGGTGACCGTCACCGTCGAGCTATCGTCCGTGATCGTCACATTTGCGAACGGCGAGGCTATCTCCGTATCCGCTATCGTTACCGTCACGGGAGCATCGGCTCCACCGATCACGGGGGCTAGGTTCACGGTGTGAACCGAATCCACACTGATATTAGTGTTCGGAGCGGTCGACAAGCCGCCCGCATCCGTCACCACGATCGAGAAGCGAGAGGTCTCGATGCCGTTCTCTGCGTCAGGACGATCGCTCGGGTTGTACTGCAGGGCACGGACTGCCGCCTGCGCTGCGACCGCCGAACCGGTGAAGGTGAAGATACCCGTCTGCGCATCATAGGCACCACCATTCACCGGCACCAGAACGCCCTTGCCGGCGGCATCGAGCGTAATCGTCACGGTGATTGTATCGTTGGCGTTCGTGTCTCCGATCGTCACTGCGGAGAATGGAGTGGCGAGATGGGTGTTCTCGTCATCGGCGATCGTCACGGTCACGACCGGCGCGTCGAGCGTGGGAGCGCGGTTCGTCGCCGTCGCATTCACGGCGATGTTGGTATTCGTCGCCACATGGGTGCCGTCCGAAGCCGTGATTGTGAAGGCGGTTGTCTGGATGGATCCTACCTGCGCATTCGGGCGATCCTCGGGATCGAACTGCAGAGCCTGGATCGCCGCCTGAACCTGGGCCGCCGTTCCGGTCACCGTGTACGTTCCGGCGCTCTTGTTGTATGTGCCGATGCCCAAATTGGTAAATTCGCCTTCCCACGGTGAATCCATGGCGATGATAACCGTCACGGTCGGGTCATCATCCGTGATCGTCACATTTGCGAAGGGCGTTGTCAGGTCGACGTCGGTAACGGTCACCGCCACAGGGGCATCAGCGCCTCCGATGACAGGAGCCGCGCCTGGAAGCGTACCGTGAACTGAATCCACCTTGATGCTGGTGTTCACATCGCTCGACAGACCGCGGACATCGATGACTCGAATCGAAAACGTGGTGGTCTCGATGCCGGGCTCGCCATCACGATCACGCGGATCGTACTGCAAGGCCCTCAGCGCAGCTTGGACAGCCGCAACGGTTCCCGTGAACGTGTAGAGGCCGTTTGCATAGGTGCCTCCGCTGCCCGGCACCAGAACGCCCTTGGCCGGATCGTCGAGGGATACCCTGACGGTTACGGTATCGTTGAGATTCACATCGTCAATCGCGACTTCGGAGAAGGGTCGCGCAAGGTCATCGTTCTCGTTGTCTGTGATCGTGACCGTCCGGGCCTGCGCAACAAGGGTCGGTGCCTGGTTGGCGACCGATGGGTTCAGCGTGAAACTCGTACTGGTCGACGTGAAGCTGTCGTCAGTCACCGTAATGGTGAACTTCCTTGTAAAGGTCGAACCGATCTGACCGTAGGTCGGAAGGTTCGCATCATACTTCAAGGCCCAGATGGCTGCCTGAACCTCGGCGACGGTTCCGGTCACCGTATAGATTCCGTTGACGGCATCGTAGGACCCGATGCCGAGATTCAGGAACTCGCCGCCGCTCGGGGAGTCCATCGCAACCGTCGCTGTGATTCTCGCACTATCGTCGGAGATCGACAGCTTGGTGAATGGGTTTATGGGACCGGTGTCATTGTAAGTGATTGTATCGGAGCCTGAAATGATCGGTGCTGTACCCGCAGGAAGCGTGCCGTGAACGGAATTGACGCGAATGGTGCTGAACGGACCATTGGAGAGGCCCCCGGCATCAGTCACGTTGATGGTGAAGGTAGTCGTCTCGATGCTGCCGGGTTCGGCGCCCATGCGATCCGTCGCATTGAACTTCAGCGCCCGCACGGCTGACTGCACGTCGGAGGCCGACCCGGTAAACGTGTAGACGCCCGTAGCAGTGTCGTAAGAGCCTTTTGTGAAGACCAAAGAGCCCTTAGTTGGCAAGTCCAATGTGATCGTCACAGTGACGATGTCACTTAAATTCGTATCATTGATCGCAACGTTGGCGAACGGCGACACAAGATTGACGTTCTCCGTGTCGACGACGGTGTAGGCTGCCGACGGGGCAACGAGGATCGGCGTCCGGTTGGTGGCAACGATGTCGACGGAGATGTTGCTGTTGGGCGCCGACGTAATGCCACGATCATCGACAACACTGATCGTGAAGGTCTCCGTCCTGATGCTTCCGACTGCCCCGGACGGGGTTTCCGCTGGATCGAACCGCAGGGCCCGCAGCGCCGCCTGCACCGTCGCAATATCGCCGCTGACCGTGTAAGTGCCGGCGATTCTGTCGTAAACTCCAGGGCCGAGATTGGTGAAGAAGCCCTTCTGCGAACCTTGAGAGGGTGGGGTCATCTGAACCGTGACTTTCACCCATGCACCGTTGTCCGTGACTGTGAGGTTTGAGAAGGGTGCGGCAATGCCCGTGTCCGCAATGGTGAACCTTGTCGGACTCGATGCGCCGAGGATCTCCGGCGCGCGGTTGCTGTAGTCGATGGTGCCTTCGCCCACGAGAACCACGTTCTCGATATTGGCCAGCTTGAGATGATCGTAGCCTCTGACGGATACGTAGACGGTATCGGTGCCGCCACCGGCCAGCTCCGTCATGGAATCGTTGATGTCGTCCACGTAGTAAGTATCGTTGCCGCTGCCGCCTACCATGCTGTCGGCGCCGATGCCGCCGTCGAGCGTGTCGTCGCCGTTCCCGCCCTCCAGCGTATCTCTGCCGCTGCCGGCCAGAAGATTATCGTGACCGTCTCCGCCCTTGAGAGAATCATTATTGGCGCCACCGTCCAGCGTGTCGTTGCCGATGCCACCATCGAGCATATCGCTGCCGTCACCACCGTCGAGCACATCGTTGCCGTCGGCTCCCCAGATGTTGTCATCGCCGGCAAGACCCGTCAGGCGATTGTCCAGCGTATTGCCTCTGACGTAGTCTCGTCCTCTGGTGGCGACGAGATCGTAGACGATCCCCGGAGTAATGTTGTCTTCTCCGAGCCTGTCGAGGTCCGTAACCGTACCGCTCGAATTGTTCTTATACTTGTAGACATACCCCATCTCCAGGTCTGCTGAGATGAAGCCAGCGATATTGTGCCCAAGGGTATCGAGCCATACGAATTGGTCGTAGCGAAGGGTTGTCACGCCGTCGACTGTAATCCCGTCGCTCCCCGCCGACCCGTAAACCACGTTGGTCCCTGATCCTGTATAGAGATCGTCGTTGCCAGCTCCGCCATACAGGGTGTCATCCCCGGCGCCGCCGTCCAGCGTCGCAGATGCGTCGGCAGCCCTGATCAGGTCGTTGCCGTCGCCGCCGATCACGTAAGAGATCGATTGCAGGGTGTCCGTGCCCTGCCCCGTGGCGATCCCCGCCCGCAGATCCACCTGAACGGCATCGGCACCTTCGAAATAAGCTATTCCGCCGATCAGGACGTCGTCGCCCTGACCGCCGATGAGAAGATCGAGCCCCCACGGGTCGCTATCCCCGCCCATAAGCGTATCGTTCCCGGCTCCGCCGTAAAGAACGAACTGGTCCGGCGTATCGCTCGCATTGATGATGTCGTTTCCTCGGGATCCGACCAACGCCTCGATTTGAGCATAGCTGTCGATGGATCCCCAGGTGTCCTTTCCCGTCATTGACGCATAGGTCCGGCCCCCATAGGTCCAGGATGAGGCCGTCAGATTGACCACGATGCCCGCACTCCCGGTCTCCGTCTCGTAAGAGACCGTGTCGTACCCGTCGCCGCCATCGAGCGTGTCGCCGCCCTGCCAGCCGATCAGAAGATCGCTGTCTTCATCTCCATAGAGCTTGTCGTTGCCGGTGCCGCCCCGCAGAGTGTCGTCTCCAAGCCCCCCATGGATCGTGTTGGAGGTAGTGCTGCCATGGCTGCCGAGATCGTTGTTGCCGGAATCACCGGTGATCACGGCCTGAGTTCCAACGCTGGCGATCCCGAACCCCGTGGTGTCCTGCGCCGATGACTCTTTGTCAGCCTCAACTGGCAGAGCGATATCAGACAAGACATCTCCTGACTGGATGACGATAAGATCAAGGGCAGATTTATCCATTGGAAACACCCTTCCATAGGCTTCTTGGAGCCAACACGTTTCAACGGATCATACGTGAACTGTTATATTGTACATGCTCCCTGAACAAACAGGTGCTTTGTGAAAAAATGCAAATTGGAATAATGTTCGGAAATTTGGCTTAGAGATCAGGTATTTAGCTCGTAAATAGGATATCGCAAAGATGGTTTGCGAAAGGGCAAAATGCGCTAATCGCCAGCAATGCCAACCACTTAGCGAGCCGGCGGAGATTCGGAATAAAAGCCGCCTCATCTGAGATTTGCTACTTACAGGTGCAATTCCGCTCTCCCTGCAGGAGCTGAGGCTTGGGTCGGGAAGCGGCAACGGCATGCATTGGATCCGCTGGCCTATTTCGAGCGCGCTTATCCCTCTCCCGGCTGATTGCCGAAGCCACGCTGAGCTTTCGTATGAGGGATTCGCAATGGCTTAAGCTCGTGACAGACGGTGCTTTTCGGCTTAGTCCGAGCCCCACTCTGTCTTTGCTGTGATCATCATGCTCAAGCCCGATACCCTGGCCCTCACCGTCGTCCTGGCGCTGCTCACTGCGCTCGGTCCTCTCTCGACGGACATGTACCTGCCTTCATTGCCGGCGATTGCGGCGGGTCTTCAGGCGAGCACGGCACAGACGCAGCTCACGCTGTCGGCCTTCCTCTTCGGCTTCGCGGCAGGGCAGTTCTTCTATGGGCCGATTTCCGACCGGGTGGGACGCAAGCCCGTGCTGCTCTTCGGGCTCGGCCTCTTTGCATTGGCGAGCCTCGTTTGCGCGCTGGCGCCCAACATCGAGGTCCTCATTGCCGCCCGCTTTGTTCAGGCGCTCGGCGCATCAGGCCCTATTGTGCTGGGACGCGCCATCGTACGCGACTTTTACGAGGGGCCTCGTGCGGGACGGGAATTGTCGCGCATGGGGACGATCATGGGTGTCGTGCCGGCGCTTGCGCCCGTTCTCGGCGGGCTGATCGCGCAGTTCTATGAGTGGCGAGTCACTTTTGGCGTGATGCTCGTCTGCAGCATGGCGCTGGCCGCAACTGTTCTGCTGCGCCTGCCTGAGAGCATCCGCAGGAAATCCGATGCACCGATCTCCTTCGGCTCGATCTTGAAGGGCTTCGGGACGCTGCTGCAACACCCCGGCTATCGCACCTATGTGAGCTTTTCGATGCTCGCCTATGGCGGTCTCTTCGCTTTCATCTCCGGCTCATCGTTCGTGCTGCAGGGCGTCTACCATCTCGATGAGTTGTCTTACGCCTTCTCCTTCGCCTTCATGGTCGTAGGCTATATCGGCGGCACACTTTCTGCGCAGCATCTTGTCGGCCGATATGGCCTGGACGGCACAATCCGTTTCGGCGTGACGAGCCTCGCCATCGGCGGCGTGCTGATGATTGCGCTCGTCGTCTCCGGCGTCCCGTCATCCTTCGCAATCACAGGACCGATGGCGATCTACGCATTGGGCGTGGGCCTCACCATGCCGCAGGCCATGGCCTCGGCTCTCATGCCGTTTCCTGAGCGCGCGGGCGCGGCCTCGTCATTGCTTGGCATCTGCCAGATGAGTTTTGCCGCCATCCTCGGCATCGTATTGGGGCAGAACCTCGGCGCCTCCGCGCTGCCGCTGCCGGCCGCCATCGCGACCACGGGCGTGCTGGCGCTTCTGGTGTTCGCGGCAACGGGTCGAGCGCGGAAGGCTTAAAGCCCGAACAGTTTCTCGAAGAAGTTCTTCTCGCGCACGCTGGCCCGACGCTGGGGCTGGGGTTGCGGCTGAGCCCAGGCGTCGCCGCCATTACCGACAGTGGCATAGCGGGGATCGCCGCCGGTATCGGCCATGGGCACGTCGTCGCGGAAGCGCTCACCGCCCGGCAGAGCCACAGGCTGCTTGTCCTTCAGTGCGATCTTCATGAAGTTGTGCCAGACTTCTGTGGGCAGATTGCCGCCGGTCACGCGCTTCGTCAGTTCCCCGTCATCGTTGCCAAGCCAGACGCCAGCGACGAGATTGCCGGTAAAGCCGACGAACCACGCATCCTTGTAATCGTCCGTCGTGCCGGTCTTGCCGGCCATGGGCCAGCCCGGAATCTGCGCCTTCCGCGCGGTGCCGATGACGAAGGTGTTGTGCATCATCTCGTTCATCATCGCGACGGCGGATGGGTCGATGACGCGGCCGAGGCTGCCGGCAGAGGCCGGGCGCTTGTAGACGATCTTGCCGTCGAGGGTCTTCACCTCGGTGATCACGTAAGGCGTCACACCGATGCCGCCATTGGCGAAGGCCGCATAGGCGCTGACCAGTTCGAGCGGCGTCACTTCGGAAGTGCCCAGCGCGAGCGAGCCGTTGGCCTGAAGCGGGGAGGTGATGCCGAGCCGCTGCGCCGTCTGCACCACGGCCTTCGGCCCGACCTCCATGTTGAGTTTGATGGCAATGGTGTTGAGCGAGAGCGCCAGGGCATCGCGCAGGGCGATCGGCCCGCGGTACTTGCGATCATAGTTCTGGGGAGCCCAACCCTTGTAGTTCACCGGGGCATCCTCGAGAACCGTATCGGGCGTATAGCCCCGCTCGATCGCCGTGAGATAGACGAAGGGCTTGAACGACGAGCCCGGCTGGCGGCGGGCTGACGTGGCCCGGTTGAACTGGCTCGTTTCGTAATTCTTGCCGCCCACCAGAGCCCGCACGGCGCCGTCCGGCTGCAAGGCGACGAAGGCGCCCTGACTGACATTGAACTTCTGCCCTTTGGCGTTGAGTTCATCCACGAGCACCCGCTCCGCGGCAGACTGCATCATGGGGTCGATGGTGGTGAAGACCGCGATGTCCGTGTCGATGGTGCCGACGAAATCGTCGAGCACATCCATCACGTAATCGGCCGCATAGTTCGCGGAACCCGCACCGTTCGGGCGCACGGGTTCGGCGGGCTGCCCAAGCGCGGTCTTGCGCATGTCCGGCGTGATGAAGCCGAGCTCGTTCATGGCCGCGATCACGAGTTCCGCGCGCGCCTGCGCCGCTTTCGGATTCCGGTTGGGCGCAAGGCGCGAGGGCGATTGCACAAGGCCTGCGAGCACGGCTGCTTCGGAGAGCGACACATAACGCGCGGACTTGCCGTAATAACGCTGGGCGGCGGCCTCGACGCCATAGGCGCCCGCGCCGAAATAGACGCGGTTGAGATAAAGCTCGAGAATCTGGTCCTTCGAGTAGTTGCGCTCCAGCCAAAGGGCGAGGATCGCCTCCTGGATCTTGCGGGAGGCGGTGCGTTCCTGCGTGAGGAAGAGGTTCTTTGCCAGCTGCTGCGTCAGTGTCGAGCCGCCCTGCAGGCCGCCGGAACGGCTGAGGTTGCGATAGGCCGCACGGGCGATGCCCATCGGGTCGACGCCGAGATGATCGTAGAAGCGCCGGTCCTCGATGGCCACGAAAGCCTTCGGCAGGTAGGGTGGCAGCTCTTTCAAGGTGACGGTGCGTCCGCCCGTCTCGCCGCGATTGGTGATCAGCGAGCCGTCATTGGCCATGATGGCGATGTTCGGTGGCCGCTTCGGAACGGTGAGCTGGTCGATGGGAGGCAGCTGCGAGGCATAATAGGCTACCACGCCGCCGAGGGCGATGATGCCCCAGAGGCCCAGCACGACACCGGCATAGATCAGCTTCCCGAGAAACGAGCGGCCCTTGCGCTTGGATTTCTTCGAGCGCGAGCGTCGGGGCGGCCTGTCCTCGTCATTCTGCCTAGAAGCACGCCGTCTTGCCATGGATCCCCCTGCCCGGTCTTCGGGCGAGAGGTAGAAATCCATCTCCCCCGCTTCCGTAGCGGGCGCATCGAAAACCGGCTCCCGCCGGCCACGTCCGTTCGCCACGTCTTTTAAAACCCCGCATTCTGTGAACCGGTCGATTCCGGCCTTTTACGCTCTGGAGCACCCTAATTGTGGCGGTTTAAGGGGCAGTTAACCTCCTGAGACACTGGAACTGCCGAGTCTACACAGCGTTCGCTGCCTTATGAGTGCTTACATCGTCGTGCTGGCCGGTTTCGGAGTCGTCGTCCTGCTAACCGCCTGGCTTCCCATGGTCCTGAAGGAGCTGCCTCTGTCCCTGCCGATCTTCTGCGTGGGCCTGGGCGCACTCATCTTCGCCATTCCCGACGTTCCCGGCGTGATTCCCCATCCCAGCGAACAAATCGCCTTGGTCGAGCGGTTGAGCGAGCTGGTCGTGATCATATCGCTCATGGGGGCGGGCTTGAAGATCGACCGGCCGTTCGGCTGGAAGCGATGGAGGCTCACCTGGCGGCTGCTTGGCATCTCCATGCCCCTGACCATTCTTGGTCTCGCCTGGCTCGGGTACAGCCTTCTGGGCTTAAGCTTGGCCGCGGCCGTTCTGTTGGCCGGGGCGCTCGCACCGACCGATCCTGTGCTCGCAAGCGACGTGCAGGTGGGACCGCCGGGCGGGGGGCAGGAGGACGAGGTGCGTTTCACGCTGACCTCGGAAGCGGGTCTCAACGATGGCCTCGCCTTCCCCTTCATCCTGCTCGCGATCACCTTCGTCCATGAGATCACCACGACAAGCGTGGCGGACTGGTTCGTCTATGCGGTGATCTGGAAAATCGGGGCTGGCATCGCCATGGGCTATGTGGTCGGGCGCGTTCTCGGCTGGCTCACCTTCCACCTGCCGAACCGAGCGAAGCTCTCGCGCACCGGCTCGGGCTTCGTGGCGCTCGGCATCACGTGCTTGGCTTATGGGGCGACCGAGATGGTGAAGGGCTACGGCTTTCTCGCCGTCTTCGTCGCCGCCCTGGCGTTGCGCGCGACCAAGCGCGAGGACGCCTATCATGAAAAGCTCCACGATTTCGCGGAGGAGTTGGAGCGCCTTCTCATGATGGTGCTGCTCGTGCTGCTCGGCGGTACCATGACGGGCGGGCAGCTGTTTCGCGCGCTGAGCTGGGAGGCAGCGGTCTTCGGCTTGTTGGCGCTGTTCGTCATCCGCCCGCTCGCCGGATGGATCGGGCTGATCGGAACCCATCCTCCTTCTGGTGAGAAACTGGCGATCAGCTTCTTCGGCATTCGCGGCCTCGGCTCGATCTACTATCTTGCCTATGCCCTGAACCATGAGGAATTCGACAATGAGGATGTCCTTTGGAGCACGGCGGGCTTCATCATCCTCGTCTCCATCGTGCTGCATGGCATCACGGTGACGCCGGTAATGCGCCGTCTCGATCACCGGCGAAAGCTCGCGGCACGAGCGTAAGACCTACTCCGCCGCGAGCGGCAATTCACCCGTCTCCGGATCGGCTTGTGCCAGATCGTGGATACGGCGAAGGTCGTTGACGAAAGCCTCATAAGCCTCGCGCTTCGAGGCCTCATCGGGCAAGCGCAGCAGATAGCTCGGGTGCACGCTGATATAGCCGCGCCAGGGGCCGAATTGCGCGCGCCCGCGCGAACGGGAGATTGGTGTCGATTTGCCGGTGAGCGCGAGAAGGGCGGTTCCGCCGAGCGCCACCACAAGCTTGGGCCGCACCAGCTCCAGCTCCTTCATCAGCCAGGGCCGGTAATGCTTCACCTCGCCTGCTGTGGGCTTCGAGTGAATGCGGCGATGGCCGCGCTGCTCGAATTTGAAATGTTTCACCGCATTTGTGAGATAAGCCTTCGAACGGTCGATACCGGCTTCTTTCATGGCCTTGTCAAAAAGCCTGCCTGCAGGTCCCACGAAGGGGCGGCCCTGCAGATCCTCCTGATCGCCGGGCTGTTCGCCGACGAAGGCGATATCCGCATGTTTGGGCCCTTCACCGAACACGGCCTGCGTGGCGCCGGGCACCAGCGGTCCTGCCTTGGCAATGATGGCGTTGAGTTCGTCGAGCGTCTTGGGCTCCTGATCCCACATGGCTTCAAGAGCGCGCTCCGGCATGCGCTTGGCGGGCATGGTCGCCTCCTGTTCGATCATGGTATCAACGCGTTGAGAGGCGGTTTGGATCAGGCCGGGAATAGGGACGGTTTCCGGCAGGTTGCGCCAGTACTTTTTAGGCATCTCCGCACGCGTGGCGGGGTTCACCCGCGCGGAATTGAAAACCCTCTCGTCATAGCCGCGCCAACTCTCCTCGAAGCCGTCCTTCGAGGGCGCATCCTCACGCTGGGCAGGCGGGCCGAAGGTCAGTTCGTGCCGGCTCCAGCGCATCGAGCCGATGGGCGTGAGGATCGTCCAGTCGAGAGAACGGAAGCGGTCAATGAAAAATGGAGCCGAGGCCTCAAGAATGAAGTGCTCCGGCTCATACCAGGCAGCAAAGCGTTCCAGATGCTCACCCTTCATGCGCCGGAAGCGCACGAAGGCATACATCTTGTGAAGATCGCGCCTGACCGCATGCGCCATCATGTCGATGCAATGGACCAGCGGATCACTCGCGATCTCCAGAAGATCACGCTCGCCGTTCAGGACACGCCAGACGAGCTGGTAGAGCAGGGCATAGCGCTCAGGGTCCCTGTGGCACACGCCAAGCTCAATGAGGCGTGCCACGCTTCGCGGCAGCGAAACGGGTGGTGCGCTGCTCATGCCCTCGTCTCCAAAAAGGCCCGATGTCTCATCGAGCGACCAGACGATGTGCTGCGGCGCAAGCTCCTCGGCGATCAGCCAGCGCACGGCCCGGCGAAAGCCGTCGAGATCCGCGCCGTCTTTCAAGGTGATGCAGTGCAGGCTCATGCATTTCCCCTCTCGGCACCCCGGACGAAGTACGGCGAAGATCCAGAATCGTGTGCAGAACAGGATGCCATATCGGTCTTGTGCCCAGGCACGCGGAAAGAGGAACAGGAGGCATCGTATGTCGCCGCATCCGCCAGGATGCGCGGCTTGCGGCTGAGCGTCTCGTCCATGGAATCAAAGGCCTTCCGCTGGATTGTTCGTGCTTTGTTCTAGCACGGAAAAGCAGGCGAGGCGAGGGAGAGAGACGTGGGCGGGAGGTCGCATGCGGATGCAACTGCCCAAAGCTCTGGCGGGAAAGATGCATCCTTCAGCACCCTCGCCCATCAAGACCCTTGTCCTAGGCTTGCCGAACGGTAATCTCATTTCACGCATTCCGCGCGGAAAGAATGTTCTTGATGATCCGCTCCGTTCTAGACGGCCTTTATCTTCTCGCCGGCTACCTCGCCGGTCTGTTCCTCATCCTGATCTTTCTCCTGATGATGAGCCTGTCGCTTGGACGGGAGGTCGGAATCAATATTCCCGCAGGCGATGACTTTGCCGCCTGGTCCATGGCTGCCATGGCTTTCCTCGGTCTTGCTCATACCTTCAAGTCAGGAGAGCTGATCCGCGTCGGGCTTATTCTCGAGCGGTGGCCGACAGGGGCGCGGCGCATCGTCGAAATCCTTTGCCTTCTGATCGGCACTGCAGTGATCGGCTACTTCGCCTGGTATGCCGTGCAGATGACCTATGACAGCTGGCGCTTCAACGACATCTCTCAGGGCGTGGTCGCGGTGCCGCTCTGGATCCCGCAGCTCGGCTATTCCTCCGGTCTCGTGATTCTGGCCATTGCCTTCCTGGACGAACTTGTTCATGTGCTGGCGGGTCATCCGCCTCGATACGAGAAGCCCCCTGCGGCTACACCTGAAGAGGTCGTGGAACGCGCCATCGAGAGCGGGATCTGAACAATGTTTGCAGATCTCGGTCTCGTTCCCGTCGCTGCCATTCTCTTCGGACTCTTGGCTGTTCTTCTGGCGTTCGGCGTCTGGATCGGCATTGCGCTGTTCATCGTCGGATTTGCCGCAATCCTTCTGGTGACCAGCGTGCCGATCGGGCCGGTGCTCGCCACGACAGTCTGGGCGAGTTCCGCCTCCTGGTCTCTTGCTGCCCTGCCTCTGTTCATCTGGATGGGCGAAATCCTGTTCCGGACGCGCCTTTCGGAGCAGATGTTCCTAGGGCTTGCCCCCTGGCTCAACTGGCTCCCCGGTCGCCTGCTGCATGTGAATGTGGTGGGCTGCGGAATTTTCGCGGCCGTATCGGGTTCCTCCGCCGCCACCTGCGCTACCGTCGGCAAGATCGCGCTGCCGGAGCTGAAGAAGCGCGGATATGACGAGCAGATGAGTTTGGGAAGCCTTGCCGGTTCCGGCACGCTCGGCCTGCTGATCCCGCCTTCGATCCCCATGGTGGTCTATGCGATCGCGGCGAATGTCTCGGTCATACAGGTGTTCTTGGCGGGCTTCCTCCCGGGCCTTCTCGTGATGGCGCTTTATTCGGGATACATCCTCGTCTGGTCTCTGCTGAATCCAGACAAGTCGCCACGGCCCGAGCCCAGAACATCCTTCGGCTTCAAGCTGCGCCAATCGGCAAAGCTCCTGCCGGTTTTCCTGCTCATCGCCTTCATCTTCTCGGCCCTGATCTTTGGGTGGGCGACGGCGACCGAATGCGCGGCCTGGGGTGTGACAGGCGCTCTCCTTCTCGCCTGGTGGTCGGGCACGCTGACCTGGAAAACCTTCGTCGAAAGCGTGCTGAGTGCCACGCGCCTGACCGTCACGATCATGATCATCCTGGCAGGAGCGGCCTTCACTACGGCTGCCATGGCCTATACGGGCATTCCCGCCGCCTTGGCGTCCTGGGTCGAGTCGCTTCAGCTTTCGCCCTATGTGCTGATCGCGGCGCTCACCCTCATGTACATCCTCCTGGGATGCCTCATCGATGGAATCTCGATGATCGTGCTGACCACCGTCGTGGTGCTGCCCATGATCAAGCAGGCCGGCTTCGATCTCATCTGGTTCGGCGTGTTCCTCATCATCCTGGTGGAGATGGCGCAGATCACGCCGCCGGTCGGGTTCAACCTCTTTGTGCTGCAGAACATGAGCGGGCGGGATAGTTTTGCGGTCGCCAGGGCGGCGCTGCCTTTCTTCTTTCTGCTCGTAGCGGCAGTCGCGGTTATCACTGCATTCCCGGACATCGCCCTGTTCGTGCCGAGACTCGCTTTTCCAGAATAGAAACATCGAAACCAGAGGGAGACGGATCGATGAAACGCATGACACGTTGGGGTCTTGGCCTCGCAGGAGCCCTGCTTCTGAGCCTGCCTGCTCAGGCGCAAACCAAATGGAACCTGCCTGCGGCTTACCCCGCCGACAACTTCCACACGGAAAACCTCAATGCTTTCGCCAAGGACGTGGCGGATGCGACCGGCGGCAAGCTGCAGGTCACGGTTCACGCCAACGCTTCGCTCTTCAAGGCGCCTGAGATCAAGCGCGCGGTTCAGACCGGACAGGCACAGGCCGGCGAAGTGCTGATGTCGCTCCACGAAAACGAGGATCCGATCTACGGGCTCGACGTGGTGCCGTTCCTCGCCACCTCCTTCGATCAGTCGAAGAAGCTCTGGGACGTGCAAAGGCCGGCCATCGAGAAGAAGCTGGCAAGCCAGGGCCTGATGCTGCTCTTCGCCGTGCCGTGGCCGCCGCAGGGCATCTTCGCCAAGAAAGACATCAACACCGTCGAGGATCTGAAAGGGGTGAAGTGGCGCTCCTACAATCCCGGCACCGCCCGCATCGCGGAACTCGTCGGCGCGCAGCCGGTGACGGTCCAGGCAGCGGACCTGCCGCAGGCGCTCGCCACGGGCGTGGTCAACACCTTCATGACCTCGGGCGCCACCGGTTACGATTCGAAGGTGTGGGAGTCGCTCACTCACTTCTACGACACGCAGGCCTGGATTCCGAAGAACATCACCTTCGTCAACAAGGCGGCTTTTGATGCCCTCGACAAGCCGACGCAGGAAGCGGTTCTGAAGGCCGCCAGGACGGCGGAGGAGCGCGGCTGGAAGACGGCTCAGGAAAAGACCAAGTGGTACACGGAGCAGATGGCCTCGAAGGGCATGAAGGTCCAGCCGCCGAGCCCGGAACTCAAGGCGGGCCTTCTGAAGATCGGCGAGCAGCTGACGCAGGATTGGCTGAAGAAAGCGGGTCCTGACGGCCAGGCCATCATCGACAGCTACAAGAAGGCAGCGATGTAACCACTCTCGTTGAATGTGGCGCAGAAAAGGAAAGGGGCCCCTGTAGGGCCCCTTTCTCATGTCAGTCCTCATCCAGCTTAGCGGGTGTACTTGAACTCCGGCATCGCCTTGAGCTGATCCTTGGTCATGTTGACCATGGCGTGATCCGGGGCCGAGCGGTCTCCAGTGTCAGCCGTGGTCGCTGTGGTGCCGGCGGTGGAACCCGTGGTGCTCGGCGCGGTGGTCGTCGTGCTCGGAGCCGTGGCGCCAGTGCCAGCGGTACCGGTCGTGGTGGTGGTCGTCGTCGCAGCGGTGCGGCGCGGCTCGTTCACGAACTTGACCTGGTCGAAGGGAATGGCCACGTCGTGCTCGCCGATGCCGAGGAAGCCGCCGACGCCGACCACGATGGCCTGGACCTTGCCGCTCTGGTCGACAAGCATTTCGCTGATGTCGCCGATCTTCTCATCATTTTGATTGTAGACGTTCAGACCCTCGAGTTTTGAGGCGCGCCACTGGCCGGGCTGCATCTGGGTCATGGAACCGGCGGCACCGGCTGCCGGAGCGGTAGTGGTCGTCGTCGTGGAAGTCGCGGCCGGGGCGCTGGTCGTGCCGGAGCCGGCCGGCTGGTTCTGCGCCAATGCCGGTGCGCCGATCAGAGCCGAGCCGAGAAGTGCTATTGCAAGATGTTTCGCAACCATGTTGTTCCTCCTGAGGTCGAATGCGGCGCGAAGCACCGCTTGCCTTCTCAACGGGCCAGCTGGGAATTGGTTCTATCTTCAGGCTTCACAGAATGCGGGCAGCTTGGCAGTATCCGGGATTTTTTAAAGAAAGTAGATGGCCGGGACGAGCCCGGCCACCGTAACAGGACCATCAAACTGACCTCAGGCCAGCGTGAAATCCATCGTGATGTCGGCGTTGAGCACCTTCGAGACAGGGCAGTTCTTCTCGGCCGCGCGGGCAAGCTCCTCGAACTTGGCGCGGTCGATGCCCGGCACATTGGCGTTGAGCGTGAGAGCCGACTTGGTGATCGTGAAGCCGCCACCCTGTTGCTCGATGGAAACTACGGCTTCGGTCGCCAGCTCCGTCGGCGTGAAGCCGGCATTCTGAAGCTGGAAGGCAAGGGCCATGGTGAAGCAGCCTGCATGCGCCGCGGCGATCAACTCCTCCGGGTTCGTACCCTTCTCGTTCTCGAAGCGGGTCTTGAAAGAATAGGGCGTGGATGACAGCACCCCGGAATCGGATGTCAGGTGTCCGGTGCCATCCTTGCCCGTGCCCTGCCAGACGGCTCTTGCCTTGCGGTTCATCGTGATCTCCTTTGAAGGTCGCGGAGGGTGATGTAGGACAAGGCAAGCCGGGCTCCAGACCGTGAGGGCGCAAAACGGGTTTGCGTCATGCCTGCTTGGAGTCCGGCCCAACGAGACATGTCGATGATCCATCTCCAGTCCCGCCTGCGTCCTCGGCTCCTCGGCTCGACCCTTCTGGCCATTCTCGTCTATGTCCTCCTGCCGGAGGCCTGGAGCGTAAACACGCGGCTTCTGATGGCTTGGGATATCGGTGTTGCTTGCTATCTGGTGCTCGCCTGGGCTATGGCCGCACGCTCCTCCACCGTCCAGATGCAGCAGAGGGCGGCGGCAGAAGACGAGGCGGCGGTGGTTTTCCTGATCCTGACCCTGGGGGCCGCCGTGGTGAGCCTTGCGGCCATCGCCGTCGAGCTTTACGGGATCCACGGTGCGGGAAACGAGGAAGTCTTCCGGCTCACCATCGCCGGGATCACCATCCTGTGCTCCTGGTTCTTCGTGCACACGATTTACGCCATCCATTACGCGCATGAATATTACGGCGACGAGGGCGAGCGGCAAGGCTTGGCCTTCCCGCACAACGACAAACCCGACTACTGGGACTTTTTCTACTTTTCGTTCAACTTTGGCGCGGCGGCCCAGACCTCCGACGTAGTGATCGTCTCCAAGCGGATGCGGCGCTTGAGCCTGGCTCATTCGATCCTGGCCTTCCTGTTCAACACCACCATCCTGGCCCTGGCCGTGAATGTGGGAGCGGGGCTGCTCTAAGGAGTCCGGCAAACAAGCGACAGATCATAGAAGCCTGACGACGTCATGAGCCGGAGCGCTCACCGCCTCTCCTGTGGAGCGGAATATGTGGTGGAAAGGCCGGCCATTGCACGGGGTCGGAGATCAACGCAAAATCACCCCATGCAATCCGCGTCTCACCCAGTCGCCGCTCCAACGCTCGAAACGGAACGACTCGTTCTCCGGGCCCATCGCGTTTCCGATTTTGCCGATAGTCTCGATCTCTGGAGTGATCCGGAGGTGACGCGCTTCATCGGCGGAAGGCCCTTCACGCAAGAAGAGATTTGGGCGCGGCTCGTCCGCTATGTCGGACATTGGGTGCTGTTGGGCTACGGCTATTGGGTCGTGACGGACAAGAAGACAGGCTGTTTCCTTGGCGAAGTCGGCTTTGCCGATTTCAAGCGCGATATCGAACCGTCATTCGAAGGGATGCCGGAGATCGGCTGGGTGCTGGCAGCTCATGCTCATGGCAGAGGCTATGCGACGGAGGCCGTGCGCGCGGCGATTGCCTGGGGTGACGATCACTTCAAGGCTTCGCGCACGGTCTGTATCATCGCGCCGGAAAACCGTTCCTCGATCCGCGTGGCGGAGAAATGCGGATACCGGGAGTTCCTGCACACGACCTACAAGGACAAGCCGACAATCATGTTCGTGCGGGATCGAGCAACGATTTAAATCCCGCCGTCTTCCTTCTCTCCATCTATGACCTGACGCGCTATGTCGAAGCGAAAGCCCGCGCGGGCGAGGGTCGCGAGATCCTTGTCGCGATGGGGAGCACGCTCACCGGGACGGTAGGGCCCGAGCTTGCGGCGGCGGGCGAGCGCGTGCGCCGCCTTCTCCTCATCGTCCTCTTCGCCGCCTTCGAGCGCTGTCGCGATCGTGGCGCGGTCGATGCCCTTGGCCGAGAGCTTGGCCTGTATGGCGCGCGCCGATCCGCCGCGACGGCGCAGGGTCGCGATGCGGGCTTCCGCATAGCGCGTGTCGTTGACGAGGCCGGTGCGCAGGCTCTTGGCCACCACCTCGTCGATCATCTCCTGGAACTCCGCCGGATCCTCGCCGCGCAGGCGGCAGCGCTTGTCCACCTTGCGCTTCAGGACGCGCCGCAGGTTCTCGGCGGAGGAGGCATAGCGTTCGAGATAGGCGAGCGCCGCCCGCTGCAGATAAGTGGGCGTGACCTTCCGTGGGGGTTTTGGAGCCGGCTTCTCGTGATCCGTCATGCCGAATCGGCCTCGGACGGCAGGGAGGTCTCGCCCGGCTTTTCCACCTGGCCCTTGCGCTGCAATTGCAGGGCCACGAACCAGCACAGCGAAGCCCAGGCCGCGCCGACAGCCCAGCCAGCGAGGACATCGCTCGGCCAGTGAACGCCGAGATACACGCGGCTTGCACCCACGAGCAGGGTCATGACGATGGCAAGCCCCATGATGAAGGCGCTGAGGCGCCGGCTCTTCTCGACGCGGGCCAGCAGGGCGCCGAGCGTCAGATAAGTGATGGCTGACAGCATGGCATGGCCGCTCGGAAAGCTTGCCGTGTAAACTCGCGCGGCATGGGGCACGAGATCAGGACGGGGCCGCTCGAAGCCGATCTTGAGGCCCGTCGAGAGAAGTGTTCCGCCCACGATGGAGATCAGCACGAGAACGGCCGCACCTCGCTTTCCCGCCATCAGAAGATAGGCGACGGAGGCTGCGGTCAGAAGCGTAAGGATTGCGTAGCCGCCGAGGCCGGTGATGTCTCGTGCGGCCTCCTCCAGCCAGCTGGGCCCCAAGGGATTGGCGATATCCTGAGGATTGCGCAAGGCGAGCAGGATCGCGCTGTCGAAGGCATGGGTCTCGCCTTCGAAAACCTCATCGGCCAATGCTATGAAGGCCCACGCGAAGAAGCCGCAGGCGGCCAGGGACAGGAGTGGTCCGACCTCGTTCAGCCGCAAGCGAAACCACAAGCCGGTGATGGGAGATAGAAAGCGCTTCATGACCGCAGGAGATAGGGGCAGGGCGCGATCCGGCGAGGGCATGGTTTCTCTCAAACTCCCAAGCGCTTGCGCCAGTCCTTTGGCGCTTTGATGTCGTCAAGGCCAAGCCAATTGGCCATCAGGCGAAGCTCTTCGCCGAGTAAAGGCGCAATGTCCTCGGGGGAGGCCGACGCTTCCGGATGGATGGAATGGACGATGAGATGACCCTTGGCACGGTCCGCCTTCAAGTCCACGCGAGCGACGATGTTTTCGCCGAGCAGGAACGGCAGGCAGTAATAACCGAACTCGCGCTTCTCGGCAGGGGTGTAGATCTCGATGCGATAGCGAAAACCAAATAGGCGCTCCGTGCGTGTCCGCTCCCAGACGATGGGGTCGAATGGCGAGACGAGCGCCTGCGCCTCGACACGGCGCGGGGCCTTGGCCTGAGGATCGAGATAGACGGGACCGCTCCAGCCATCGACGGTGACGGGAATGAGATCGCCCGCTTCTACGAGTTCCGGAATGCGTGCCTTCGCGTCCTGCGTCTCCAGACGGAAATAGTCGCGCAGGCAGCGCTCGGAGGCGATGCCCAGCGCGCGGATGGAGCGCCGGAGAAGCTCACGCTGCGCTTCGTCCTCGGCAGGCGTGGGTGTGTCGAGCACCTCGGAGGGAATCACTCTCTCCGGCAGGTCGTAGATGCGCTCGAAGCCGCGCCGCGTGGCCGTGGTCACTTCGCCGGCCCAGAACAGCCACTCGAGAGCGCGCTTGCCGTCGCTCCAGCCCCACCAGGCGCCCTGGCCCTTGCCTCCGATGGAGAGTTCGCCCGCGCCCATGGGCCCTCGCGTTGCAATCTCGCGCCGCACCTCTTCGATGAAGGCGCGCTTTTCGCGTCCGAAGCGGGCCAACCCTCCATAAATGCCCTCGCCCTTTGCCGCCCGCGCCATGCGCCAGCGGAACAGGGGATGAAGGTCGAGGGAGATCAGGGAAGCCTCGTGGCCCCAGTATTCGAATGTCTCGCGCTTCTTCGGGTGATAGGCGGCCTTTTCGAGCAGATTCCGGTCGTAGGCCCCGAGCCGCGAGAAGAGCGGCATGTAGTGGGCCCGCACGAGCACGTTCACTGAATCGATCTGAAGCAGGTGCGAGCGCTGCAGCAGGCGCTTCACATGGCGAAGATTGGCGCCGCCCGGCCGCGCCTCGTGAAAGCCTTGGGCGGCAAGGGCGATGCGGCGGGCCTGGGCGAGGGAGAGCTTGGTGCGGGCGGTCATGGTTCAAGAACGGAACAAGGATCTCCAGCTAGCGCGACCGCGACGCTTCCGGCAAGGGCCTTGCAGTGGGCGTAACGGCAAGCGCCGTCGCCATGAAGCCGAGGAGCTTGAGGGCGGCGACAGCCATATGGCCTGTTTCCCAGCGGTTGCGAACAGTGACGAAGTTTTCGGGGAGAGGACCCGGCTGCCATGTGGCGAGCACGCTGTTGGCCGGAGCAACCCAGCCGAACCACACGGCAAGGCCAAGTGCGAAGAGAAGGGCCCCTGCCAAAGCGAACCGGAATCGGCTTTTGTCGCCTCGCAGGAGAAAGGCCAGAACGGCTGTGGTGAAAATAGCCGCAAGATCGAGAGGGCCGCCGATCAGGGCGAAGAGCTCGAACTGGCCGTTGAAGACCGTTGCCTCGCGCCACAGCTCCGGCGACCAGACGGTCAGGCGTGGCGGAGCCTCCAATACATGGGCGAAGGAGGGGCCGAGGCTCAGCGCCGCCAGAGTGAGGGCCACAAGGCCCCAAATCCGAAGCATCGTGCCGGTCCTTTCACGAAATCACGTGGGGAAACACTCGATTGCGTGAACCGTTCTCTCCAATGGCCGCTATCCTCCTGCCGAGAGGCCGATTCGTTGCGCCGTAAACCGAATGCATATCTGCTCTGCGCCGATGAGTAAGGCAAAGCGGGGCCGGGTCCTCTAGATGGGACCTCCCCAAATGCGAAGGACACAGATGGACCAGCCAGCACCCCAGGCCGCGAGGGGCCATGCGCATTCTGCCCTCAGCCATGCCGAAATCCGCACGATCATCATCGGCATCATGCTGGCGATGCTGCTGGCGGCCCTGGACCAGACCATCATCGCGACGGCGCTTCCCACCATCGGCCGGGAACTCGGCGATCTCGAACATCTGCCCTGGGTGGTGACGGTCTATCTCCTGACCTCGACAGCCGTGACGCCGCTCTATGGAAAATTCAGCGACAGCCACGGCCGGCGCGTCACCATGCTCATCGGCATCGTGATCTTCATCATCGGCTCCATCGCCTGCGCCATTGCGCCGAATATGCTCATTCTCATTCTCGCGCGCGGCTTGCAGGGTCTTGGCGGCGGAGGATTGATTGCTCTTGCACAGACCATCGTCGCCGATCTGGTCCCGCCGAAGGAACGCGGGAAGTACCAGGTCTATTTTGCCAGCGTCTTCATGGCATCGAGCCTTCTCGGCCCGGTCCTTGGCGGCTTCTTTGCAGAACATCTGCACTGGTCGGTGATTTTCTGGATCAACCTGCCGCTCGGCCTTATCGCCCTGTTCATCACCTTCCACACGCTCAAGAAACTGCCGCGCCATGACAGGCCGCATAAGCTCGATGTGCTCGGCGCATTGCTGATGGTCGCCGCGACGGTGTCGCTGCTGCTAGCCTTGAGCTGGGGCGGCCTGCGTTATCCCTGGATGTCGCTGCCGGTCATCGGTCTCGTTGCCGGTTCGCTGGTTCTGTGGGCTCTGTTCGCCATGCGCATGCGCGTAGCGCCCGAGCCGCTGATCCCGCCCGGTGTGCTGCACAATCCGGTCGTGCGCATGGGCGTGCTCTCGGCCTGTTTCGGCATGGGCACCTACATCGGCCTGACCATCTATCTGCCGGTTTATTTCGAGGCCGTGCGCGGCCTCTCGGCCTCTGAGTCGGGGCTTGCGCTCATTCCGCTCATGGCCGGCACCGTCTGCGGGGCGACGCTCTCCGGGCGCAGCATGGCCAAGGTGAAGCATTACAAGCGCCTGCCGCTGGCGGGCCTTCTCGTTGCGATGCTGGCGACGGGTGTTCTGGCAGCCTTCGCGCGCGATCTGTCCATCACGCTGGTCGAGGTGCTGCTCGCCGTCATCAGCATCGGGCTCGGCACGCTGCTGCCGGTCTCGACGGTGTCGATCCAGAATGCGGTGGCACCCCACGAACTCGGCACCGCGACGGGCACGGCCAACTTCTTCCGCTCGCTCGGTGGCGCGCTCATCGTCGCCGCGTTTGGCGCCATCGTGCTGAGTGGCTCGGGCCTGTCGGGGGCTGCGAGCTTCGAGACCTTAGGCGCCGCAGCGGCGCAGAGCGGGATCGATCTGGCCGATGTCTTTTCCGACGTGTTCGTCGCCGCCATCGTCGGATTTGGGCTGGCGCTCGCGTTCCTCGTCGCCATGGAGGAGCGGCCCCTGCGCGGCGGTGCCGTGAAGGCGGCGGAAGCGGCGATTGCCGATTGACGCGTGTCGGGCCCAAAAGTGGGGTGCACTTTTGGACCCATCCGATGCTCATTTCCTTAGGGAGCGCATCACCTTACGCAGGCCTTCGGTTCCGCATGATGCGTGAGCGTCAAATCCGATTTCGGATGAGAATCCAGGCGGCGGCGAGAACGATCAGAAGCACCAGAATGAGGCCCATGGTCTCAAAGACCGTCTCGGCGCGCTCAGTGGCAGCCGGAGGAGGGCTTATCTCCGTTCCCTCGTCGAGCGCCGGGCGCTGGCCGAGCACCTTTATGATCCGCGGGTCCGAATCCCCTTTCGGAAAGGTCGGGGCAGAGGGAAAAGCGCCAGGAGCCAAGGGAGGAGCCAAGGGATTCGAAGGCATGGTTTTTCCGAAGAGCTTCTGGAAAAATCCCAGCCTGATCTTGATCATGGCCGGAAACGTGGCCTGTTTCCGTCAAACCTGCGGCGTCATGCCTGGGGATAGCATTGCAAGTCTGTGGAGGAGTCCGTAAACCCGGGCACTGAGCCACGCTTTGCCGTGTTAGGAGGAGCGCATCGTGCGGACCCGGAGGGCCGCGTCAGCGAAAAGTGGATCCGGTTTTACGCGCAAAACGATGCGCTGTTTAAGACAGGAGCATCGGACCCAAAAGTGGAGACCACTTTTCTCGTCTGATGCTCTAGCGCGGTTTCAAACGTGGAAGAGGGAGGCTGATGAAGGTCGGCATCGACATGGGAGCGGTTTCCTCCACCCCCGGAGGACAGAGGGCTCAGCTCGATCTGGAGGAACTTCTGGCGACGCGTCTGCTCGTCCAGGGCAATTCCGGCTCCGGCAAGTCCCACCTCCTGCGCCGCCTTCTCGAGCAGAGCGCCTCCCTCGTCCAGCAGGCCGTGATCGACCCTGAGGGTGATTTCGTCACGCTTGCCGACAAGTTCGGCCATGTGGTGGTCGATGCCTCGCGATCGGAGGGCGACATCCAGCGCATCGCCGCCCGCGTGCGCCAGCATCGGGTCTCCGTCGTCTTGAGCCTGGAAGGCCTCGATGCCGAGGCGCAGATGCGCTGCGCGGCGGCCTTCCTCGGCGGCCTCTTCGATGCGGACCGCGATTTCTGGTATCCCATGCTCGTGGTGGTGGACGAGGCCCAGCTCTTTGCGCCCGCCGCCGCAGGCGAGGTGTCGGACGAGGCCAGAAAGGTCTCGCTCGGCGCGATGACCAATCTCATGTGCCGCGGCCGCAAGCGCGGGCTCGCGGGCATCATCGCCACGCAGCGCCTCGCCAAGCTCGCCAAGAACGTGGCGGCGGAAGCCTCCAACTTCCTCATGGGCCGCACCTTCCTCGACATCGATATGGCCCGCGCCGCCGATCTTCTGGGCATGGAGCGCCGCCAGGCCGAGATGTTCCGCGATCTCGATCGCGGCCACTTCGTGGCGCTCGGCCCCGCGCTGTCGCGCCGCCCGCTGCCGATTCGCATCGGCGAGGTGGAGACCTCCACCCGTTCCGGCACCTTCAAGCTCATGCCGCTGCCCGAGCAGCCGAAGGAAGATGCGCGCGACCTCATCTTCAAGGCCGGCGAGGACGAAGTGGTCGCCCGCCCGGTCATGCCGCGCCGCGCCCCACCGCCGCCGGCTCCCTCCACCAACGATCTTCTGGCCCAGCTCGCCCGCACCCGCGCGGTGGCAACGCCCGAGCCTCAGCCGGAGGTGACGGAGGAAACGAAGGCCGAGCGTGAGGCTGCAATCGATGGAATCTTACGCGAAATTCTCGATGATCCCGAAGCGGCCTTCCGCTCGGTCGCCGTGCTCTATCAGGATTTCCTCGTGCGCTGCCGCATTCGCCGCGTGACTGGCGAGCCCTTGAACCTCAACGCCTTCCGCCGCCGCCTCGCGGTGGCGCGCGCTGGCGTCGACACCGCGACGGCCGAGGGCACCGAATGGGATCGCGCGGTGGCTTTCGCGAACGATCTCGAAGAAGACATCCAGGGCGTCTATCTGCTCCTCGCCCGCGCGGCGATGGAAAGCGCACCTTGCCCGCCCGACGGCGAAATTGCGCGTGCCTGCGGCAGCCGCTCCCCCGGCCGCGCGCGCCGCCTCATCGCCTATATGGAAACCCGCAACATCGTCGTGACCCGCAACGACCCGCGGGGCCTACGCATCATCGCGCTGCCGGATCTAGGCTGGGAGACGGGACCGGGCGATCCGAATGCGTTCGAGGAGCCGGTGTCGTCATCGGACAATCGGGATTTGTTTGCGGCTGGATAGGAGGGCCAACATCCTCGTCAGCCGAGCTCAAAGGTATAAGGGTTGGTTTTGTCCCTTGTCAGGGCACCTATTCGTTGTTCAATGGGCCGTTGAACAGGCCGTCCCGTTTGCTGACGCGACTGCCGACGAACCAAGGAGAGAGCCATGGCTCACTTGGGAAGCTGCTTTTGCGGTGCCGTTCAAGTTGAAGTCACCGGATCGCCAGAGCTTATGGGCTACTGCCATTGCCGGTCTTGCCGCTCGTGGTCCGGCGGACCCGTGAACGCCTTCAGTCTGTGGAAGCCGGAGGCCGTGCGGGTCACTGCGGGAGCCGAGCATGTCGCAACCTTCCAGAAGACGCCCTTCAGCCAGCGGCAATACTGCGCAAAATGCGGTGGGCACCTGATGAACAATCATCCGACCATCGGCTTAGTGGACGTTTTCGCAGCGACGATTCCCACCCTCGATTTCGTTCCGAGCATTCACCTCAACTATGCCGAGACGGTCCTGCCCATGAGCGATGGCCTGCCGAAGTTTAAAGACTTCCCGGCCGAGGTGGGGGGCTCCGGTGAGATGATCCCGGAATAACGGCGCGTTCGAGGAACCCACGGGCAGTTTCAGGCACTTGCGATCTGTTTGCGGCGGAATGAACCTCCGGGAATATAGATCGAAATTCATAGCCAGTGATTTGAGCAGGCGGCTTCGGGTTCTACCGGGGCTGCAGATCTCGCGCTTCTTTTCCTCATTCCCGGCGACACATCGAGGATGAAGGGAGAGAAGGCATGAAGGAAGGCGATCGTCTCAAGCTTATCCGGCTCCTCGGCATGCTCGGATCGGAGCAGCCGCGGCATTGGCCGCGCACCGGCAGGTCAAGGCGATGGGAACTACGTGGGGTGATCTGTTTTGTGCTCCGCCGGTTCCGCGTTCCGGCGATATCATCATCAGAACCGTCTATGAGTACGGCGTTGATCACGCGCGCGCCGCCGAAGCCCGTATGCGCCAGTTGCGGGGCGAGATCGAAGGGCTGCGCCGTGAGAATGCACAGCTCGAGAACAGGCTCGCTGTGCAAGTGGACCAGGAACGGCGTGCGCGCATGAGTACCATGGACCTTTGAGCGGTTGGCTCTTTCGTCTCGCATTGATCATGGATAATGTGCACGCCGCTCAAGAAATGAAGAGACGAAGTAACTATGCAGAACGACCCTCTGAGCCTCGATGAAATCGTCCGTCGCGTGGATGCGAAGGCTGCCGATTACTGCGCCTTGAGCGACCGCATCTGGGCGATGCCGGAACTGGCCTTCGAGGAGCATCGCTCCGTGGCGGAGCAGATCGCCATGCTGGAGCGCGAGGGCTTTCGCATCACGAAGAACGTGGGCGGGATGGCGACAGCCTTCGTCGCGGAATATGGCAGTGGCGGTCCCATCGTCGGAATCTTGGGCGAGTTCGATGCGCTGCCCGATCTCGCGCAAGAGTCGGGCGTGACCGCGCACAAGCCGACGACGAAAGGTGCGCCAGGGCATGGCTGCGGACACAACCTTCTCGGCTCCGGCTCGGCGCTCGCGGCCGTGGCGTTGAAGGATGCGCTGGAAGCGGAGGGCATGGCGGGCACCGTGCGCTATTATGGCTGCCCCGCGGAAGAGAGCGGCTCGGGCAAGACCTTCATGGCGCGTGTCGGTCTCTTCGATGAGCTCGATGCCGCTTTCTGCTGGCATCCGAGCGTCGTGAACGAAGTGCAGAGCACGTCGTCGCTCGCCTGCATCCAGGCTTACTTTCGCTTCTCGGGCCGCGCCGCCCATGCGGCGGCTTCGCCTCATCTGGGGCGCAGCGCGCTCGATGCGGTGGAGCTGATGAATGTGGGCGTGAACTACATGCGCGAGCACATGCCCTCCGATGCGCGCGTGCATTATGCCATCACCAACACGGGTGGCGATGCGCCGAACGTGGTGCAGGCCTATGCGGAATCGCTCTATCTGGTGCGTTCGCCGCACCTGCCGGATGCGGAGCGTCTCTTTGAGCGCGTGAAGAAGATCGCGGAAGGCGCTGCCCTTATGACGGAAACCTCCGTGAAGGTGCAGATCACGGATGCGACCTCCAACGTGCTGCCCAACAAAGTGCTGCAGGAGGTCATGTACGAGAACATGAAGCGCCTCGGCGGTCCGGGCTTTGACGCCCGGGATTATGCCTTCGCCGAACAGCTGCAGAAGGATGCGCTGACGAAGGAGGAGATTCTGGCGAGCGTCGCGCCGTACGACCGCTCGCTTGCGACCCGCGTGCTGCACGACGGGCTTCTGTCCCTGCCCGCGCGCGAGGAGGTGTCCATGGGCACCACCGATGTGGGCGACGTGAGCTGGATCGTGCCGACCGTGCAGTGCCATACAGCCTGCTTTGCCATCGGCACGCCATTCCACACTTGGCAGCTCGTCACGCAAGGCAATCTGCCTGCGGCCCATAAAGGCATGGTGCTGGCGGCGAAAGCCATGGCCACCACGGCGGCGGATTGCCTGCGCAACCCGCATCTCATCGCCCGCGCCAAGGCCGAGCTGAAGGAACGCACCGGTGGGCGGGCTTATGTCTGCCCGATCCCGCCGGAGGTGACGCCGGACGACCTGCGGGCGGAGGCGGCCTGACCCTGACTTTTCAATGCTGCAAGAACCCTGCTGTTTGAAGGTGGGGCTCTTGCATTTCGGCAATGTCGAGTTGGCGCGTCGCTGGGTCGTCCTTCTGCCGAGACAGGCCTATCTTCCGGTCAACATTTATGGAGCATTCCTATGCAACTGACCGGCATTCATCACCTCACCGCCGTGACCGCCGACGCGTCCGGCAATCACACCTTCTACACTCAAGCGCTCGGTCTGCGGCTCGTGAAGAAAACCGTGAACCAGGACGACGTCAGCGCCTATCACCTGTTCTACGCGGATGGGCAAGCCACGCCTGGCACGGACATCACCTTCTTCGACTGGCCCGTGGAGCGCGAGCGGCGCGGTACGCACAGCATCTCGCGGACCGGCCTGCGCGTGAATGGCGCGAAGGCGCTGCACTGGTGGAAGGACCGCCTCAGTTCCCTCAACATCGCGCATCAGCCGATCACCGAGCGCGACGGGCGGCTCGTGCTCGACTTCGAGGATTTCGAGGGCCAGCGCCTGAGCCTCGTCGACGATGGCGGGAAGGGCGAAGCGCATCCGTGGGAGCGCAGCCCCGTGCCGGCGGAGTACCAGATCCGGGGTCTTGGTCCCATCACCATCAGCGTACCGAAGCTCGAGCGCACCGCGCGTGTGCTTACGGAAGCGATGGATATGCGGGCTGCCCGTGAATACCGCATCGGCGATACATCCGTGCATGTGTTCGAGATGGGCGAGGGTGGACCTGCGGCGGAGTTGCATGTGGCCGTGGAACCGAACTTGAGCATGGCGCAGCCGGGTGCCGGCGGCGTGCATCATGTCGCCTTCCGCACGCCGAACGAGCAGACCTATCAGGAATGCTGGGAGCGCCTGCAATCCTTGCGTGCGCCGTCGAGCGGCCCTGTAGATCGCTACTATTTCCGCAGCCTCTATTTTCGTGAGCCCAACGGCATCCTGTTCGAGATCGCGACCGACGGTCCCGGCTTTGCCACCGACGAGCCAATGGAGAAGCTCGGCGAGCGCCTTGCGCTGCCGCCTTTCCTGGAGCCGCGCCGCGCCGAGATCGAGGCAGGTTTGAAGCCGCTGAAGGCTTAAACAGCCTGGAGCCTTCAATCTGCCCCAGCCCCTGAACCGCCTCGCCAACCGTGGCGAGGCGGTTTTTGTCCGGCGAGCCATTCAGCCGGTTCCGTGATCTCTCCCGGGTGGGTCGCCGTGACCCAAAGTCCGCGCTCGTTCAGAACCCTTCCATGAAGCGGGGGCAGGGCGCTAAACCCGATCGCATAAATTGCCACAATTGCACTTGCGTTGTGAACGCGCCTTGTGAAACAGAGTGACCGCTCTAGATCCCGTTCGGTGGATTGGCCATCGACAGGGCGGGATTACTTTCATGTTTAAGGAAAAAGCTCTATTTCCTAACGTGTGAGAACTTGGGCAATCCCATGTACAAATGCAATGAGAATATACTTTATAATATTATAGCGACTATATATTTTGCATTTGACCTTTTAAATAAAGTTTTACCCCGGTCTGCAAAATTGGGTAACTACGGCTTGTTATCGTGGGGTGGATCATGTTCCTTTTGAAGGCGAAAACGGTTTTTCTTGGCGCAGTCCTTGCGCTTGCCGCTTGGGTCGGCGCGACAATTGCGGAAGCCGCACCGCTTCCTGCCCCGAAGGATAAGCCGATCCTGACGGTTTCGGGCAACATCTCGGTCACGAACAAGGGGGGAACGGCCGAGTTCGACCGGGACATGCTCGAAGCAATCGGCACGGAATCCTTCACGACGGAAACACCATGGTACCCCGGTCCCGTGACGTTCGAGGGCGTTTCCCTCGCCAAGCTCATGCAGCAGCTCGGCGCGAAGGGGAAAACGCTGAGCGTGGTCGCCCTCAACGATTACAGCAGCGAGATCCCGTTCGAGGATTTTCAGAAGTTCAATGTCATCCTCGCCCTGAAGCAGAACGGTGAGTACATGTCCGTGCGCGACAAGGGACCGATCTTCGTCATGTACCCCTTCGACAGCGATCCTGTCCTGAAACACCAGACTTATTACGGTCGTGCAGTCTGGCAGGTTTCCAAGATCATCGTGAAGTAAGCGGGCATCCCGTTTCGGAGAAAATCGTTTGTCGCTGCGCACGCTCAAACTAGTGCTCGCCGTCGTTATCGTCGGCTTTATAATGTCAGCCGCCTACATCGCGGTTCTGATCGTTGAGCGGCAGGACGTTCTCAAGCACGTCGCGCGTTACAACACGCCATGGCATGCGGCCCAGGCGGTGCACGAGTTCACACGCCTGGAGCAGCGCCTCAGCGCGTATGCCGCTCCTGGCATCAACGTGACGAAGGACGAGGTGCTCCTGCGCTACGACATCGTCGTGAGCCGCAGCAATCTGCTCTCCATGGGCGAGTTCCGGGAATTCCTCCAATCGGCACCGCAATGGTACGATGTCGTTATGGAGTTCCAGAAGGTCGTCCACGATATCCAGCCTTATATCGAGAACCTGGAAGAACCTGGTGCGGCTATCGAGGCGCTCAAGAGGCTCGAACCGTTGGGTATCAAGCTCGCCGGGCTTGCCGCCGCCGCCAACCATTATGGCGGACAAAGAGCCGAGCAGGACCAGAGCGAACTTCTTCGCCTGCACTGGATGTTCTCGAGCCTGGCTGCCGGCCTGATCGTGTTCGGGATGTTCCTGCTGGCTCTGCTCGGCTGGCATAACCGGCTTTTGGAAAAGGCGCATACCGAGCTTAGGCTGTATGCCGACAATTTCGAGAACATCTCCGTAAAATTGGAGAAGACCAACAAAGCTCTGAGCAGCGCCTATGAGGAGCTTCAGCTGCGCAACGAAGCGCTGCAGGCGCAGGAGCATGAACTCAGGACCCAGAACGAGCGTTTCGATGCCGCACTCAACAACATGTCCCATGGACTGTGCATGGTGGACGGGTCGGAGCGCATCATCGTCTTCAATGCCCGTTTCGCCGAACTCTTCGGCATCGACACGACGGTTCAACCCGGCGTGACGCTGAGCTGCCTGGTCGCCCAGGCAGAGGCGCAGCATTGCAGGGGGGCCGAGCCGCTGCGAGAAGTCCTGACCGAGCAGCAAGAGATCATGAGTAGAAGGCAGCAGTTCGCCTTCATTCACGAGCAGCCCGATGGCCAGACCTTTGCCATCTCTCACCAGCCCATGTCGGACGGCGGCTGGGTGGCGACTTACGACGACATCACTGAGCGCAGGCAGGCCGAGTCGCAGATCGCCTATATGGCCCATCACGATGCGCTCACCGATCTTGCCAATCGTGTGCTCTTCCGCCAGCAGATGGAGCACGCGCTCGAGGAGACGGAACGCCAACGGCTGAAGATGGCTGTGCTTTGCCTCGACCTCGACCGCTTCAAGGACGTGAACGACTCGCTCGGCCATGAAACGGGCGATTCCCTTCTCAAACTTGTAGCCGAACGGCTGCGCAGCTGCATCCGGCAGCAGGATGTGGTCGCCCGTCTCGGTGGTGACGAATTCGCTATCCTGCAGCTTGCTATCGACGACCAGCAGGATTGTGCAGCGCTTGCTCTCCGCATCGTCGATGCCATCAGCATGCCCTACGATCTCGACGGTCAGGAAATCGTCATCGGCACCAGCATCGGCATCACCGTCGCGTCCGAGGGCAATCTGTCTCCTGATCAGCTGCTCAAACAGGCCGACCTGGCGCTCTACCGCGCCAAGGCCGACGGACGCGGAACCTTCCGCTTCTTCGAGCAGGAGATGGACGCGGAGCTGCAGGCTCGCCGCTCACTCGAAATCGATCTGCGCAAGGCGCTCGCCAACCGCGAGTTCGAACTCTTCTTCCAGCCGCAGGTCAATGTGCGCGCCAACGAGATCGGCGGCTACGAGGCATTGCTGCGTTGGAGGCACCCCGAGCGCGGCATGGTCTCGCCTGGCGATTTCATTCCGATTGCCGAGGATATCGGCCTGATCTCATCCCTGGGCGATTGGGTGTTGGAGCAGGCCTGTATGACCGCGACTGCGTGGCCCAAGACCATCAAGGTCGCGGTCAATCTCTCGCCCGTGCAGTTCCGCAACAAGACCCTCGTGCAGAGCGTGAGCCGGGCGCTGGCGCGTTCCGGCCTGGCGCCGGACCGTCTGGAGCTGGAAGTTACCGAATCCGTCCTGCTGCAGGACAACGAGTTGACGATAGCGACATTGCATCAGCTGCGCCGCATGGGCGTGCGCATCGCCATGGACGATTTCGGCACCGGCTACTCCTCTCTCAGCTATCTGCGCAGCTTCCCCTTCGACAAGATCAAGATCGATCAGACCTTCGTGCGCGAGCTGTCCTCCCGCGCGGATTGCCTGGCGATCGTGCGGTCCATCGCGGGTCTCGGCGCGAGCCTCGGCATGTCCACCGTGGCTGAGGGCGTCGAGACGGAGGACCAGTTCCTTCAGATCACCGCAGCCGGATGCACCGAGGTGCAGGGTTTCTACTTCGGGCAGCCCAGGCCTGCCTCTGAACTCACCCACACGCTCGCGGCCGCGAGACGCAAGGCGGAAGTGGCCTGATCCCGAGCGATCGTTCCCACCATAGACTGGAGCAGGAGAGATGAAGACCTATTGCGAGTTCACGTTCGAAGCGGCCCATTCCGTGCATCCCTATTCGGGGCTGCATGGGCACACCTTCATCGCGAAGCTCACCTTCGGCGGCCCGGTGGACGAGGTCTACAACTGGCCGGTGAATCTCTATGACGTGGAGAACTACATCAAGGAACTGAAGGGCGACCACGGCACGGGGCTTGATCACACCAATCTCGACCTCAAGCAGAACGAGATCGGCCTCGCCTCGCTGGAGAACATCACGATCTATATCTGGCGCAAGGTTAAGGAGCGCTTCCCGAATCTCGAGGAAGTGGAGCTCAAGCGCGGCATGACGGGCTCGTCGGAGGGTTGCATCTATCGCGGTGAGACGCTGCAGACCGCCGATCTCGCGGCCTGAAAAATAAAAAACAAATGCGCCTGGCGAACCGGTCTCCAGGCGCTTTTTGATTTCTTGGACGAATTTTATCGGCCTATGCCGAAGGAGCCCACGCCGAAGGAATAAGAGACGGTCAGGCCAAGACCGACCTGGTTCTCTGATCCGAATTCTTGAACGATCGGGCTGTCCGCAGCATCGCCCACGAGGCGTTTGTAGGAGACGAATGCCGTCGTCGACCATTGCTCCGACCAATTGTAGGATGCGCTGGCGGTGGCGCCCACCGAAGTGATGCCGCCGGAGGGGCGATAGGCCTCGACCTGTCCATTGAGCGCCGCTTCGACGGGCGTGACGCCGAAATAGGTGCGGGTGAATTCGCTGTCGCCGAGCGACAGGCGCGGACCCGCCGACATGGTGAAGGCGCCAAAGGTCTGCACCAGGTCGAGGCCGAGATCGGCCACGAAGCCGTCATGCCCGTTGATGCCATGTCGGATCTCGGCGCGGGCGCGCAGGAACTCCACGGGCCAGTATTCCACGAAGAGGCCGGGCTCCACCGCCCAATCGATCTTGTTCAGGCCGAACAGTCGCCGGTCGTCCTCCAGGTCTCGTCCGCCTTGGAAACGGCCGACCGCGCCGAAGCGCAGGGCGGACTCATCGATGAACGAGAAGCTCAGGCCGTCATCAGGGGCGCTGAAACGTTCCACGGTGCCCGCGCGGCGGAAACTCATGGAGGGATAGCCGACGAAGCTCAGATCGTCCGCGCCAGGATAGGACGGTTGCAGCTGCAGGTTCGCCTTGAGCGTCACGATCCAGCCTGAGGGAGCTGCCGGCAGCAAAGTGAAAGTCGGATCCGCCGCCTGCACCGAAACCGACGCCGAGCCTGCAAGAAACAATGTGGCGACGGCGAGAGATTTCGAGAAGCGCATGGTTCGTCACCTCGTAAGCTGATCGGGGCATCCGTCCTGACGGCAAACGGCGGAGAGGTCAAGCCGCCGCTATGATTTAGGTCAAGGCGGGGTGAACGCGTGGGTGCAAGGATCATCACCGTCACAAGGAGTATGGCCGTGAACAAAGATCTCAAGCTTCCCCATGACGGCATGGTTCTCGTCAGCGACGGGCGCAAGGCGCTGTTCCTGAAAAACCAGGGGGACGATGTTTTCCCGAACTATCAGGTCGAGCGCGTGCTTCAGGCCGAGGACGATCTCCAGGCGCGCGAGCAGGGGGCCGACAAGCCGGGTATTCACGGTGAACGCCACACCATCGAGCAGCCCGACCGGCATGATCTGGCCGAGCGCAAGTTCGCCACCGAGGTTGCGGATGCAATCAACGTCGTTGCTGCAGCGGCAGCCATAAAGGCCATCGTGGTCGCGGCACCACCGCGCACCCTGGCGCAGCTGCGCACCCATTTCTCGGATACGGTGAAGCAGAAGATTCTCGCCGAGGTTAACAAGGATCTGACGAAGCATCCCGTCTTCGAGATCGAGCAGCATCTGACGGGGCGCACCTGATCCGCCTTGCGGGGGCTGTACCTGCGGCATCCCTGAGCAGAACCTTTTGTCGGTTCGGGCGGTTGATGGATGAAACGATGAGGAGAAGGCCTTCTTGACCCTGATCGCCAGCAACCGTCCGCAGCCCGACGAATTCTATCCGAAGCCGCCTCCCACGGAGCCGGTGCCCGGCGTGCCGACTCCACCTGAGACGCCGGTGCCCCCTGTCCCTCCGAGCGTCCCGTCCTCCCTGCCTGAGCAGCCGCCTGAGCCGGAGAAGCCGGTCATCCACCCGACGCCGCAGCCCGAGGTGCCTTAAGCGAGCAGGCCGGCGGCAAAGCGCGCGCAGACGATGAGCAGGAAGATACCGAAGGCAACCTCCAGCCGGCGCTTCGAGAGCCGGTGTGCGAGACGCGCGCCGATAGGCGCCATCCAGGTGCTGGTGGGGATGAAGAGGACAAGACCGATGAGAGAGATGTAGCCCAGCGCCCAAGGCGGCTGGAAGGCGATGACACTCGGATAGTCAGCCATATGCGGCCAGCCGGCATAAATGTAGCCGAGCGCGCCGGGAATCGAGATCAGGATGCCCAGGCCCGAGGAGGTGGCCACCGCCTGATGGATCGGGCGGCTGTAGAAGGTCATGAACAGGTTCGACAGTTGACCGCCGCCGATGCCCATGAGTGCTGAAAGCACGCCGATGAGCCAGCCATAGGCCACCATGATGGGCCTGCCCGGCATATCGAGGCCGAGCCGCCAGGTATCCTTGCCGAAGAGCAGGCGGATGGCCGAAACGCCGGCCACCAGCACGAACACCGCCTTGAAAAGGTCCGCAGGGGCATAGCGGGCAATCAGGCTCCCCATCACCACGCCGAGCACCACGGGCACGGCCCAGATTTTCAGGATCGACATGTCCACCGCGCCCTTGGCGTGGTGCGCATTGAAGGAGCGGATCGAGGTGGGCACGATGATGGCGAGCGACGTGCCCACGCACAGCGGCATGCGCACCTCATCCGGCACTTCCAGGATCCGGAACAGCTCATAGAGGATCGGCACCGCCACCGCACCGCCGCCGACGCCGAAGACACCGGCGAGCAGGCCGGTAATCCCGCCGGCCGCGAGAAGAGCGACAACGAGCCAGGCGAGATCGAGGAGTGGAATGCCGAACATGAGGAAACACCGGAAAGGCAGACGACGGACGCTGATGGCCAGCGTCATGGAACCTTTGACAGGCTAAAGCAAGGATCTTGTCCCAGGCCAGCCCTGGCCTTCCATTTTGAGGCGGGTCTCTGAATAGGTCTCGTCCAGGGCAAGCGAGCCTGGCACGATACTCTGAATTCCCGCCCGCCTGACAGGCGTCAGGACTTCGATGGCCTCATTGTCTCGGGCACCGCTCATGAGCCCCAGGCCGAGATCGTTTCCCAGCGCGTTCCGCAAGCCCACCAGCAGCCGCCGTTCAGGGGGAATGGCAGGCGGTGCCTCCAGGAGCAGAGAGGGATCGAGGGAAAGTATGGCAGCATCCTCGAAGTACTGATGGAAAGCCCGCCTTCGGCCAGCCCGCCGCTCCCCGTCGGTCTTACGTCTGGCGTAAGGGGACGAGGGGAGACGAAGGACAGGGATGTCGGGACGCTCGCTGATGATCGGTTCGAGCTCCGGGGCATCTCCGAGCGCAATCAGCAGATCGGGCTGGATCACCTGGAGCTTTGCCGCCTTCAGTCTTCGTCCGGGACCCGACAGGAGGCCACTGGTGTTGACGATTATGATTGCCGCATCCGTTACCGAAAGAAGCCGTCGCGTTCCTTCGAGAAGCGGTTTCCAGCCGAAAACGGGATCCGTCGATCCAACGAAAACGAGCGCCAAGCCTTGAGCGTCGCTCATGGTGACGCAGGCGGGAGGGCCGATCATCTTCTGGCCGAGATCGGTATCGATGAGAGCCGCGTCACGGCCGGTCTGTGTCGCGGACGTGAAGAGGTAGTGGACAAGCATGCTCTTGCCGCAGTCCGTCCGGCCGATCACCCCGATTGTTCGGATATCGTCGCGCTCGAGCCGCTGCGCAGCCTCATGCCATTCGCGCGGCACATGCAGATCTGAGAGTGATCTCATCGAGCGATGCTAACCGAGAAAGCGGGCGACAGCGAGGTCCACCATATCCGGCGGGACAACATGGCTCCCATCGAACTCGCGGTACTCGACATCGTAGCCCGCCCTCTCGAGTGACGGCACGATGCGGCGGCTGCAGGGGCCGATAGGCAGGACTTCGTCGTGAACGCCGTGGGAGATGAAGATCTTCGGTGCATCTTCCGTCTGCGTGGGGGCCACGAATCCCGGCGAGAAGGCGAGGATGTGATCGAACAGCTCGCCATTGATGACACCAACGGAGAGCGCGTAAGAGGCGCCGTCCGAAAAGCCTGAGACGGCGATCCGCTGAGGGTCGACCGGGTGCATCTGAAACACCTTTTTCAGTGCTTCGTCGATGAAGGAAATATCCGGCCCATAGCCACCCCTGATCACATCCCAGGTGTGACCGCGCGATTCCGGGGCGAGAAGGATCATGCCCCTTGCTTCCGCGGAGCGGACGAACAGATCCAGCATCTGCGAGGCAATGCCGCCAGCTCCGTGCAGGGCGACGATCAGGGGAGCAGGTTGGGCGGGATCGAGCCTTGTGGGAATGTAGATCATTCCATCGCGCTCCCTGCCAAGTCCCAATGCCTGACGGCCCGGCGCTACGCGAGGCGGTACTGCAATTGTCTCAGGTCTCGCGCTGAGATGGCCGGATGCGTGGGCTAAGGATATGCTCGCCATCCTCGAGATCTTTTTGGAGTGCGCGCCAACGCTGGGCTGTTTCTCCGACAGGGGGCTCCACGAAGCAGGCTGCATCACGATCGACCGTGATGCCGAGGACCTCTTGAAGAACTACGACGGCTCTCCTCTTGCGACGTCGTGGGATCTCTGCCGGACCTCGCCAGCGATGATCGTGCAGCGCTAGACGCGGCTCTCGACACGAAGATTGTTCTGCACGTGCCGAACGCCCGAGGTTAGCTCGGCCAGATCCTCGGCGCGGTACTTGAGACCACGGCTTTCCACTGTGCCGGAGAGCGTTACCTCGCCATCCTTCACCGTCACTTCGACGTTCGAGGCATCAATGAAGCGGTCTTCCGTCAGGCGCTCGCATAAATCTTCATGGATGCGCTCGTCCGAACGCTTGTACCCTTTCGGGCCCCGACCACGGTGAGGACCTGAGATTTCATGCCCCGCGTTGTGGTCCGCGCGCAGCTCCGGATCGTTCGGGTCGCGGTCACCCAGCGCCCCTAGGCCTGAACGGTAGCGGGAATAATCCGGCGCGAAGCCCTCATCATCGGGAGGACCACCGTGGCCGTCCTCGATGACGCCGCCATAGAACTCGTTGGCGTCGCTGCCGTAACCGCCCGGATATTCCCGGCCCTCGCCACGAAAGCCGACGGCGCCCTTCGGCACGTCGCCATAGCCGTTGTCATCATTGTAAGGGTTTCGATTCCTGCGGCGGGTGTCTACCATGGCTCCAGCTCCTGTCCTGTGCCAAGAGCAACAACCCGATGTTCCTGTGGTTCCCATTCCATGAAAGCAGCGCAACGCATCAAGCTGTTCGAGACAATTTTCGCGCGCGATGGCGGACGCTGCGTCTATTGCGGAGTGGAAACGCACCGCTTGGGCAAGGGCCTCAGCCGCTCCCCTGCTCTTGCCACTCTCGATCATGTGGTGCCGCGCTCACAGGGTGGCCCTCTCAACCCCGCCAATCTCGTGCTGGCCTGCCAGGCTTGCAACAACCAGCGCGGCGTCATGGATGCGCAAGAGTTCCGCGTCCTCAGACAGCGCATGCCTTCACCTTGATCGTGGAACGCTCGCTCCTGGCCGGACGTTCGGCAGGCAATGGAATGTCCAGTGGAATTTCCTGGTGAAGGAGTGAACCCATGAACCTCGAAGACAAGGTGCGCGAGGCGATTATCGCCGAGCTTCGCCGTCAGGCGGAAGCGGGGCAACAAGGCCTGCGGGTCGATGCCAAGGCGGCTGAGATGATGACGATCGAGGGGCGTGTGAATCTCGATGAACTGGCGATGGCCATCGTAGGATCGCTGGCCGGCGGACCTTAAGCTCGCGCGCGAGCGCCCATCTCTGCCGAAACGGTGGCGTCATTCGGATGGAGCCTGACCACATTGAGCTTCCTCTTCTCTAGGGGTGAACTCTCAAGCTGTGCGAGTGCGTGCTCCATGTCCCGCAAGCCTGCCGCCCACCGATCCTGAAGCGAGGAGGGTGAGTAATCGAAGGTCTTCCCCGCGCGCTCGTCGCTTCCCGATTGATAGGCGAGATGCAGCAGGATGACGGATGAGCCATCGGGCTCGATCCGCTCGTGCAGCGCATATTCCCGCTTCAATGCTTCGATGGTGCGTCGCGACGAACTCGCCAGGATCAGATCATTGGCGCGCTCGGCGCTGGCATCGAGCGAAGCCGGGCGAGAGGCCTTGAGGCTGAACAGCTCGACGGCGATGCAGAGCGTGTCTTCCTGAGGCGGTGCGGCCAGTGCGACGTCGATCGGCAGATTGTTGGTGAAGCCCGGATCGCACAGCAGACGTCCGCCAATCTCCACAGGCGGAAAGACCGGCGTGATGGCGGTCGAGGCCAACAGATGCTCAGGCGCAATCTCGTCACGGGTCGTGTCAAAGAAAACCTCTTCGCCCGTTTCAAGATCGACGCATCCGGCCGTGAAGCGAATGGCACTCTTGTTCAATCGCTTGAAGTCGATCAGGTGCTTCAGGGTCTGTCGCAAGGGCCTGTGATCGTAGAGAGCGATATCGCTCGGCATCCAGGGCAGCATCGAGAGCAGGCCCGGGAACCGATGCCCGAAGAGGCCCGGACGCCCGAGCAGGAGAGTGAGGGCCGTGTGGGCCTCGTTATAGGCATGCCGGAGCGACGAACCACGATGGAGTGCAAAGCCCGAATGAATCTTTGCCTGCTCCCAGAACTCTCTGAGGCGGGGCACGCGATCCTCCGGCGCATTGCCGGCGATGATCGCGCCCGTGATCGCGCCGATGGAGGCACCGACGATCCAGCGGGGTTCGATGGCCCGCTGCTGCAAATGCTCGTAAGCGCCGGCGAGATAGGAGCCGAGCGCATTGCCGCCGCCGAGAACCAGCACGACGGGCTGGCTGCGATCCGGAATGGACGGGAGAAACATCGTCGCCGCCTTGATGGGAGATGGCGGGGAACGCGGGCCTTCTCTCGATAGTTCCGGTAAAGCTCTTAGCGCATTGTGCGGACCCAGCGGGCCGCGTCAGTGACCCGCAGGGCCGCGTCAGCGAAAAGTGGACCCGGTTTTCCGCAATCAACGATGCTCTAGGCCCGGTGCGACGCCTTCGGCGGCAGTGGGAACAGCCCCACGAAGCGCTCCGCCAGTGCCCTGTCTCCTTCGACCTTCACGATGCCTGCGCTCTCCAGAGTGTCCAGAGGTTGGCCGCCATAAATGGCGCCCGCCAGCATCGGCGGCGTGCCGGTGAAGATCAGATCGGCACCCTCGACAGGCCCGCGCGCAATCTCGATCCGGCCATCGGCGAGGTGAGCGAGGAAGGTTTCGTCGTTCAGGCGAAAACCGATCCGCGCATCGAGGCCCTTGGCACGCTCGGCATCCAGCATCGTGCGCAGCGACAGCAGGAAGGATGCGGCGCTGAACGGCAGGGTGGGATCGTGCAGGGGCGAGCGCGCTGCCCAGCGGCCGAGGGCCTGGAAGATGGGCTCGCTCTCATAGCCCCATTCCGTCAGCTCATAAACCTGGGCGGGAGCGGGCGGCGGCAGCTTGCGACGGGTAAGAACGCCCGCGGCCTCCAAGCCCTCGAGGCGCTGGGTGAGGATGTTCGCGCTGATGCCGGGCAGGCTCTCGCGCAGATCGCTGAAGCGCTTCGGTCCGAGCATCAGCTCGCGCATGACCAGCAATGCCCAGCGCTCCCCGACGAGGTCGAGGGCATGGGCGGCCGCGCAGGCGTCCTCGTAATGGCGCCTGGACCGCGTCTCTTCCTTTTTGGTTATTTTTTCTAACTTCATAGTTGCTATTTATAACTTTATCTGGAATCAATGTCAAAGCCAAACAGGGAGGAAGCCATGCCGAAGCTCGTTTTCATCAATCTGCCGGTCGCCGATCTCGACCGTGCCAACGCGTTCTATGAGGCCATTGGGGCCGTCAAGAACCCGCAGTTCAGCGATCACACCGCCACCTGCATGGTCTTCTCCGAGACCATCCATGCGATGCTGCTGACCCATGACAAGTTCCGCCAGTTCACGCCGAAAAAGATCGCCAATGCACGGGAAACGACCGAAGTGCTGGTCTGCCTCTCCGCCGACAGTCGCGAGGAGGTTGACGGCATCGTCGCGAAAGCCGCCGCTGCAGGCGGTCGCGCCGATCCCGGCCCGAAGCAGGATTACGGCTTCATGTATGGCCGCAGCTTCGAGGATCCGGACGGCCATATCTGGGAAGTGATGTGGATGGATGTGGAGGCGGCCAAGACCGCCATGGCCGAAATGACGAATGCCTGATGGTCGACCATTCGAGGCAAAAGCCGGCAGGCCAATGGGGCCTGCGTGAAACACAGGGGAGAAGACAATGCGCGTCATGGTTCTGGTGAAGGCGACGAAGGACAGCGAAGCGGGCCTCATGCCCTCGACCGAGCTCTTCGAAGCCATGGGCAAGTACAATGAGGAGCTGGTCAATGCCGGCATCATGAAGGCCGGCGAAGGACTGAAGCCGTCGTCTCAGGGCAAGCGCGTCGCCTTCGACGGCCCGAGCCGCACGGTCATCGACGGGCCGTTCGCCGCGACCAACGAGCTGGTCGCCGGCTTCTGGATCTGGGAGGTCAAGGACATGGCCGAGGCGGTCGAATGGGTGAAGCGCTGCCCCAACCCGATGCCGGGGCCCAGCGAGATCGAGATCCGCCCGTTCTACGAGATGGCCGACTTCGCCGAGGCCCTCACGCCGGAAATCACCGCACAGGAGGACCGGATCCGCAAACAATTGTCCGGCCGCTGAGACCCCGCAGGATACAGAGGAGGAGAAGTAATGTCCAAAATCGCACCCTGCCTATGGTTCGACGGCAAGGCCGAAGAGGCCGCGAAGTTCTATGTCTCGCTGCTGCCCGACTCGCATATCGACACCGTTTTGCCTTACACGGTCGAGACACCCGGCGGAAAGCCGGGTGACGTGATGTTGGTGGAATTCACGCTGGCGGGTTCATCCTACACGGCGCTGAACGGCGGGCCATACTTCCAGTTCACGCCGGCGATCTCGCTCTTCGTGAGTTGCGTTGATCAGGCAGAAGTTGACCGCTTGTGGAATGCCTTGCTGGAAGGCGGAACGCCGATGGAATGCGGATGGATCACGGACCGCTACGGCGTCTCCTGGCAGATCGTGCCGGAAGCGCTCGTCCGCATGATCAAGGACAAGGATTCTGCAAAGGTCCGCCGCGTGATGGAAGCGATGATGACGATGGTCAAGCTTGATGTTGCAACACTCGAGCAGGCTTATCGCGGACAATCGGCGGCCTGAGCTGAAAGGATGCGCCGTACTCCCCGCAGCCGCTCACGAAAAAAGGCGAGACAGTTCACACTGTCTCGTTAATTCTGCGCGCTCGTCTTCTGATGCTCTTCCAGGTAGCTGTGCAGCGACTTTCCTGCACCCTCGATATGCTTTTTCAGAAGCGAGCAGGCGGCGCTGATCTTGCCTTGCGTGCAGAGTTTCAGAAGTTCGGCATGCTCGCTGGCCGCGCGCTCCATGCCTTGTGTCAAAGAGAGCTGGAGGCGCGTATGGCGGTCGCTCTCCTGCAGGAGGTTGGCGACGATGGCGAGCGAGCGCGGCTGCTTGGCATGCTGATAAAGCACCATGTGGAATTCGGTGTTCAGCTCGCCCCAGCGGCTGATATGCATGGCCCGCAGCTCGGAGCTGTATTCCTGTAGAATCTCGTTCAGCCGCTTGTAGTCGGCTTCCGTCAGGCGCGGGGCCGAGGCCTTAAGCAGACGCGGTTCGAGCCAAGCCCTCAGCTCGAAGAGTTCGTCGATCTCTTCCGTCGAAAGCTCGGAGACGATCGCGCCCCGGTGAGGGTGGATTTTGACGAGGCCTTCCGCCTCCAGCTGCATCAGGGCCTCGCGGACCGGAATGCGGCTGACGCCGAATTCGGCGGCAAGCGCGTCCTGCCGCAGCTGGAAGCCTGATTGGAACTCCCCGTTGACGATCCGGCGCCGCAACTCCTCCGCAACGGCAGAGGAGATGGTTCTATGCTGCAATGACTTCTGGGCAGGTCTGGAAGGCGGCATGGGCGCTCGGATCTCGGTTGCGAAAAGGCGGGAAAATGAATTTTATTACTCTATAGCAGATCGTCTAGAGATTGGCTTGACATCGGCGATTTTATACAATCTACATTAACAAGATTCAACGCCTCATCGCAGGAGCTAAGAGCACAATGGCGAAGAAAATCGGCTGGGAAGGCGTCTTTCCCGCAGTGACCACCCAGTTCAAGCCAAATTACGAGCTGGATCTTGAGGCCACCGCCAAGGTGATGGACGGCTTGATCCGTGACGGCGTGTCCGGCCTCATCGTCTGCGGGACCGTCGGTGAGAACACCTCGCTCAGCCGGTCCGAGAAGGTCGCAATCATGGAAACGGCGAAGGCTGTCTCCGCTGGTCGGGTGCCCGTCATTGCCGGCATTGCCGAGTTCACGACCCAGTTTGCCTCGGAGGTCGCGAAGGAGGCTGCTCGTGTGGGTCTCGACGGCATCATGGTGATGCCTGCTCTCGTCTATTCCTCAAAGCCCCATGAGACGGCCGCTCACTTCCGCGGCGTCGCCAAGGCGACCGATCTTCCGGTGATGGTCTACAACAACCCACCGATCTACAAAAACGACGTGACGCCTGACATTCTCGCTTCGCTCGCCGATTGCGAGACCGTCGTCTGCTTCAAGGATTCGTCCGGAGACACGCGTCGCTTCACTGACACGCGCAACATGACCGGCGACCGCTTCGTGCTGTTTGCGGGCCTCGACGACGTGGTGGTCGAGAGCGTGATGCTCGGTGCCGTCGGCTGGATCTCCGGCATGTCAAATGCCTTCCCGCAGGAGGGCGAGACCCTGTTCCGCCTCGCGAAGGCCGGCCGCTATGAAGAGGCGCGCGCGCTCTATGACTGGTTCATGCCGCTGCTTCACCTCGATGCCCGTCCCGACCTCGTCCAGTGCATCAAGCTCTGCGAAGAGATCATGGGTCGCGGCTCCGCGCTCACCCGTCCGCCGCGTCTGGCCCTCGAAGGCAAGGACCGCACTTACGTCGAGGAGATCATGGCTCAGGCGCTGAAAAGCCGCCCGAAGCTCCCCGATGTGGGATTGAAGACGGCAGCCTGATAAGGTGACGGCGGGGGAGCAACATCTCCTCCGCCTCTTTACTTTCCATTCACGAGAACAATCCGATCTCAAGAGCGAAGCCATGGCGCGTCACACCTTTTTCTGCATCGACGGTCACACCTGCGGCAATCCTGTCCGCGTGGTGGGCGGCGGCAGCATTCCCCAGCTCAAAGGGGAGACGATGTTCGAACGGCGTCAGCACTTCCTGGCGGAATACGACTGGATTCGCACAGGTCTCATGTTCGAGCCGCGCGGGCACGACATGATGTCGGGCTCGATCCTCTATCCGCCGACGCGTCCCGATTGTGATGTGGGCATTCTCTTCATCGAAACCTCCGGCTGCCTGCCCATGTGCGGCCACGGCACCATCGGTACGGTGACGATTGCGCTGGAGAACGGCCTCATCCATCCGAAGACACCCGGTCTTCTCCGGCTTGATACGCCGGCAGGCGTCGTCGAAGCACGCTACGAGCAGAACGGTCCGTTCATCGAGCGCGTGCGCATCACCAACATTCCTTCGTTCCTCTATGGCACGGGCTATGAGGTCGAAGTCGAAGGCCTCGGACACCTTACCGTCGATGTGGCCTATGGCGGCAATTTCTATGCCATCGTCGAACCACAGAAGCTCTATTCCGATCTTGCGGACGTCAACCCGTCCGACATCCTGCGCTGGAGCCCGAAGTTGCGCGAGGCGTTCAATGCGCGCTACCAGATCGCACATCCCGAGAACCCGAGCATCAATCGCCTGACGCACGTTCTGTGGACCGGCAAGGCGCAGACGCCCGGCGGCACGGCGCGCAATGCGGTGTTCTATGGCGACAAAGCCATCGACCGTTCGCCCTGCGGCACGGGAACATCGGCCCGCATGGCGCATCTCGCCGCGCGCGGTGCTCTGAAGGAAGGCGATGCCTTCGTGCATGAGAGCATCATCGGCTCGACCTTTACGGGCCGCATCGAAGGCCGCGCGAAGGTGGGTGACCGCGATGCCATCATCCCGTCGATCGAAGGCTGGGCGCGGGTAACCGGCTTCAACACCATCTTCATCGACAACCGGGATCCCTTTGCGAACGGCTTCCAGGTCGTGGATCAAACCCGCTCTGCTTAAAAGATGAATGCGATGGGCGGCTCAGGCGTGGGCCGCCCTTGCCTTTGAGGTCTCTCCCACAACAGGTTTCATGATGCGGATCGCGATTGTTGGTGCAGGTATCGTCGGCCTTGCGGCGTCTCATGCGCTTCTCGACAAAGGACACCAGGTCACTCTTGTCGATCCCGGCAACAATCAGCAGCGCCCGACCGACGGCAATGCGGGCTGGATCGCGCATATGGATGTGATGCCGCTGGCGTCGCCCAAGGCTTGGAGAAACCTGCCTCGCTGGATGATGGATCCGCTTGGGCCGCTCACCATCAGACCAGCTTATCTTCCCGCTCTGGCTCCTTGGCTGTTGCGATTCGTTCTGGCCTCATCTCCAGCGCGCATCAAATCCAGCATCGCCGCCATTCGCACGATCAATGCGGAAGCCCTGCCGTCGTGGAAAGCACTCCTCGCCTCGCTGAGCTTGGATGGCCATCTTCGTGAGAAGGGCATTCTCTCAGTGTGGCGAGATCGCAATCACTTTCTGCGAGCCGAAGACATCATCGCCCGTCAGAAGAATTTCGGAATTCCGCTGGAAGTCCTCACGCCGGAGGACCTGAAAGAGATTGAGCCGGCGCTGCATAGCATCGAAGCGGCGGTTCTCTATCCGGATGGCTGCCATGTGTCCGATCCCGCGCTCCTGGCTGCCGATCTGCTGCGGCTTGCCTTGGAGCGGGGGGCCATGCTTGTCTCCGCAAAGGCGCTCGCCGTCGAGCCTGCGAGCGATGCCGTCCATATTCGCACCGACGGTGCGGTGAAGGATGTTACCGCTGATCGCGTTCTGATCTCCTCCGGTGTCTGGTCGCGCGCGCTCGCCAAGCAGCTGGGCGACAATATTCCGCTGGATACCGAGCGTGGGTACAATGCGACATATGCGAAAGGTGCCTTCGGTTTGAGCCGTCCGGTGATGTTCGAAGGCGAAGGCTTTGTCGCTTCGACGCTCGATACCGGCGATCGCGTCGGTGGTGCCGTGGAATTCGCCGGAACGCAGACTCCACCCAATCACGAGCGCACTTCCGCCATGATCACGCGCCTCAAGCGCTTCCTGCCGCATCTCGATGAAAATCAGCCCGCCAAGCGCTGGATGGGTTTTCGTCCCTCGATCCCGGATTCGCTGCCTGTCATCGGCCAGGCCAGGCGCGACAAGCGCATCATCTACGCGTTTGGCCATGGTCATCACGGCTTGACGCAAGCTGCCATCACATCGCGTCTCGTCACGGAGTTGATCGAAGGCAAGCCCAGATCTCTCGATGTAACGCCATTCTCTGCTCAACGTTTTTGATGCAACGCGTCACAGCGATTGATGTGACGCACAGGCTGAGCTGAAGTAGGAGGATGCGCTCAAGGCAGGGCACCCCGCGTATTTGTCAGCGCCGCTTTTCCGGTACTGACAACGAGGACTTAGCGTTTCGAATGCCTGAAACGATCGCCGTTTGAGCAACCGCTACGCAATGTCGCTCAGACCTTAGGCGAATTGAAATAAATTTCATATTGCAAATTGTATCCAATATGCAGATGCTGCGCCTGCTGATCTCAGGCGAGGACTGCCGGGCTCGGACACGAATCAACCAGGGGACCAAACGATGAAACTGAGGACCACCGCGGCCGCACTTCTTCTCGGCATGCTCGCCGCCATGCCTGCCAAAGCCGACAAGCTCGACGACATCATTGCTTCCGGCGTGCTGCGCTGCGCCGTGGTGCTCGATTTCCCGCCCATGGGTTCGCGCGATGAAAAGAACCAGCCCATCGGCTTCGACGTGGATACCTGCAACGATCTGGCCAAGGCCCTCGGCGTGAAGGCTGAGATCGTCGAAACGCCGTTCCCGGATCGTATTCCGGCGCTGGTTTCGGACCGCGCGGATGTGGGCGTCGCCTCGACCTCCGATACGCTGGAGCGCGCCAAGACCGTCGGCTTCTCGATTCCTTACTTCGCCTTCAAGATGGTCATCCTCACGAAGGAGGATACGGGCATCAGTACCTATGAGAGCCTGAAGGGCAAAAAGACCGGATCGACCTCGGGCACCTTTGAGGCGATTGCACTCGAGAAGGACGTAAAGGCATGGGGCGGCGGTTCGTTCCGTCCCTACCAGACCCAGGCTGATGTGTTCCTAGCGCTCTCACAGGGCCAGATCGACGCGACGGTCGTGACGAACACCGTGGCGCATGCCGTCGTGAAGTCCGGCAAGTACAAGGGCTTTACCGTGAAAGGCGATGCTCCCTATGTCACGGACTATGTCTCCCTCATCGGGCTGCGCCAGGAGCAGGGCCTCCTCAATTACCTGAACCTGTTCGTGAACCAGCAGGTACGCACGGGCCGCTACAAGGAGCTGTTCGAAAAGTGGGTCGGCGGCGAGGCTCCGGACCTGACCGTGAAAGGCGTCTACTACTAATCGACATGCATCAGGCCGGGGGCGAAGACTTGCCCTCGGCCTTCATTGGTTATTGCAACCTCCTCAGGCACGCCCTTCATGCTGAATTACACATTTCACTGGCGTCCAGCCTTGAACGCTCTGCCAGACATGCTGGCAGGCGCGTTGGTGTCGCTTCAGATTGCCGTGCTGTCGATGGTGATCGGCGTCGTCTTCGCGGTGTTCCTGGCGCTTGGTCGCCAGTCGAACAACAAGCTTTTCTACGGTTTCTCGACCGGTTGGGTGGAACTGGCGCGTAATACACCGGCTCTGTTCCAGGTCTACATGACTTACTTCGGACTAGGCTCCTTCGGGATTCATCTCGACTCTTACGTAGCGCTTCTGGCCGGTATCGCCTTCAACAATGCGGGTTATCTCGCGGAAACGTTCCGCGGCGGCCTTCGCGCCATCCCGCATACGCAGGCGCGCGCCGCACGCTCGCTTGGCATGAGCGCGCCGCAGGCTTTCCGCCTGATCGTGCTGCCACAGATGTTCAGGATCGTGTTCTATCCCATGTCCAACCAGATGGTCTGGGCCCTTCTGATGACGTCCCTCGGCGTCACGGTCGGCCTCAACACGGATCTCACCGGCGTCACGCAGGATCTGAACGTGCGTACCTTCCGCACCTTCGAATATTTTGCCATCGCAGCGATCATTTATTACCTGCTGGCGAAGTTCATCACCCTCTCGTCGCGCCTCTTCGCCTGGCGCCTGTTCCGGTACTGAGGAGACGGCGATGTTCGAGACAAGTCTCACCTGGAACGACGTTCTTTTCCTTCTCCACGGCGCAGGAACGACACTGGCGATCACCTTCTGGGCCGTGCTCGGCGGCACCATTTTAGGCATGCTCTTCGGCCTCATCCGCGCGTCTGCGCCGTGGTGGCTCAATGTACCCGTCGGCTTCGTGCTGGATATCCTGCGCTCGGTGCCGCTCCTGATCCAGTTCGTTCTCGCGAACTCGTTCAAATCCATCCTCAAGCTCAACGTGACGGCGTTTACGGTGGGCTGCGTGGTGCTGGCGCTCTACACAGCGGCCTATTGTGCGGAGATCGTGCGCGGCGGCATCCTGGCCGTGCCTCCGACCACACGGCGAGCCGCTCGCTCCCTCGGCATGACCTACACCCAGGACCTGACCAACATCGTCTTCCCGATTGCCTTACGTGTCGCGCTTCCCAGCTGGATCGGCCTCACGCTCGGCGTCATGAAGGACACGGCCCTCGTTCTCTGGATCGGCATCGTCGAGCTGCTGCGGTCTTCCCAGATCCTCGTGACCCGCCTTCAGGAGCCGCTCTTCATCCTTTCGATTGCGGGCCTGATCTACTTCCTCATGAGCTTCCCGATTGCACGGCTCGGGGCACGGCTCGAAAAGCGGTGGCGTGAAAATGATTGAGTTGAAAGATGTTCGTAAATCCTTCGGCAGCCTCGAGGTGCTGAAGGGCGTTAGCCTCACCGTTCAGAAGGGCGAGGTGCTCTCGGTGATTGGCGGATCGGGTTCGGGAAAATCCACGATGCTCATGTGCATCAACGGTCTCGAACCGATCCAGGGCGGCCAGATCCTTGTCGATGGCATCGACGTCCATGCCCGCGGCACGGATCTCAACAAGCTCCGTCAGAAGATCGGCATCGTGTTCCAGCAGTGGAATGCCTTCCCGCATCTCACCGTGCTCGAGAACGTGATGCTTGCGCCGCGCAAGGTGCTCGGCAAGAGCAGGAAAGAGGCGGAGGAGATTGCCGTCAAGCAGCTCACCCATGTGGGCCTGGGCGAGAAGCTGAAGGTCTATCCCTCCAAGCTCTCGGGCGGCCAGCAGCAGCGCATGGCCATTGCGCGCGCGCTCGCCATGTCGCCGGATTACATGCTCTTCGACGAGGTGACTTCGGCGCTCGATCCGCAGCTCGTCGGCGAGGTGCTGGATACGCTGAAGATGCTCTCGGAAGAGGGCATGACCATGATCCTCGTCACGCACGAAATCCGTTTCGCGCGCGACGTGTCGGACCGGGTGGCTTTTTTCCACAAGGGCCTGATCCACGAGATCGGTACGCCCGAGCAGGTGATCGGAAACCCGCAGAAGCCCGAGACGGTCGACTTCCTGAAATCCGTTCTCTGACGGCACGAGGTTTCATCCCTGTGCCAGCCTCTTCACCATAAGATCACCCTGACTCGGAGAGCATCATGCGCACCTCGAAAGTCATTCATGTCGTCAGCTGCCACGCGGAAGGGGAGGTCGGCGACGTGATCGTGGGTGGCGTCGCACCGCCCCCAGGTGACACCGTGTGGGAGCAGTCGCGCTTCATTGCCCAGGACGAGACGTTACGAAAATTCGTGCTGAACGAGCCGCGCGGCGGCGTCTTCCGGCACGTGAACCTTCTGGTGCCGCCGAAGAATCCAAAGGCGCAGATGGGCTGGATCATCATGGAGCCCGCCGACACGCCGCCTATGTCAGGCTCCAACTCCATCTGTGTGTCCACCGTGCTGCTCGATACCGGCATCATTCCGATGCAGGAACCGATCACCCGCATGGTCCTCGAGCCTCCCGGCGGTCTCATCGAAGTGGAGGCGGAGTGCAGGAACGGCAAGGCCGAACGGATCAGGGTTCGCAACGTCCCCTCTTTCGCCGACAAGCTCGACGTGAAACTTGAAGTCGAAGGTGTCGGCACGCTCACCGTCGATACGGCCTATGGCGGTGACAGCTTCGTGATCGCGGATGCGCAGGCCCTGGGCTTCGCGATCCGTCCCGACGAGGCGAAGGATCTGGCTGAGATCGGCGTGAAGATCACCCGCGCGGCCAATGAGCAGATCGGCTTCAGGCATCCTGAGTTGCCGGGCTGGGATCACATTTCATTTTGCCAGATCGCGGCACCTCTCGTTGACCGCGACGGCGTTCCGCATGGCTCCAATGCCGTCGTGGTGCGGCCAGGCAAGATCGATCGCTCGCCCACGGGCACGGGCTGTTCGGCCCGCATGGCCGTGCTCCATGCGCGCGGCATCCTGAAGGTGGGCGACAGCTTCGTCGGCCGCTCGATCATTGATTCCGAGTTCATTTGCCGGATCGAGGGCGAGGCGACGGTCGGTGGCAAAACGGGCATCATCCCTTTAATCTCGGGACGGGCCTGGATCACGGGCACCCATCAGCACATGCTCGATCCCGACGACCCGTGGCCGGACGGCTATCAGCTGTCGGATACCTGGCCACAGATGTAGGCCGAAGAGAACGCGTCTTTCGATAAATCGGAACCGAACGGACAACGAATAAGCATGAGCGAAGAAGTATCCCTCTCGCTGGACGAGGTCCGGCGCATCAGCATCGATGTTCTGAAAGCTGGCGGTCTTTCCCAGGAGCATGCTGAAGCCATCGCCGGTGTGATTTATGCCGGACAGCGGGACGAATGCCACTCCCATGGCATGTACCGGCTGCTTGGCTGCGTGCGGTCCGTGAAGGAAGGCAAGGTTAATCCGAGCGCCGTGCCGGATGTGGTCGATCACGCGCCTGCCATCGTGCGCGTCAACGCCCATTACGGTTTCTCGCCGCTGGCGTTCGAGCGCGGCAGGCCGCTGCTCGTCGAAAAGGCCCGCAGGACGGGCCTTGCGGCCATGGCGATCAATAATTGCTATCACTTCTCGGCCCTCTGGCCGGAGGTGGAGGCTATCAGCGCAGATGGCCTCGTGGCGCTTGCCATGACACCGAGCCACAGCTGGGTTGCGCCGGCAGGCGGCAGAAAGCCTGTGTTCGGCACGAATCCGATCGCTTTCGCCTGGCCACGTCCTGACGGCCCGCCCTTCGTATTCGACTTCGCCACCAGCGCCATCGCCCGCGGCGAAATCGAGCTGCACCGCCGCGCAGGCAAGGCCATTCCCACCGGCTGGGCCATCGACAGCGAGGGCAACCCGACGAACGACGCGACGGCCGCTTTGGCCGGCGCCATGCTCACCTTCGGCGGCCACAAGGGCTCGGCTCTGTCTGCCATGATCGAGCTGATGGCAGGCCCTCTGATCGGCGACATGACGAGCGCGGAATCCATGGCCTTCGATGAAGGCATAGGTGCCGCGCCGTGCCATGGCGAGCTGGTTCTCGCCTTCGATCCCAAGGTGTTCCTCGGCGCAGATGCCGCGCAGCATGTGGCCCGGGCCGAAAAGATGTTCGACGCCATCGTAGGCCAAGGTGCGCGTCTTCCGTCGCAGCGCCGCTACGAAGCGCGTGAGCGCAGCAAGGCGAATGGGGTTCGCATCCCCAAGGCGCTCTACGACGACCTGCAGGCTCTCCTGCCCCGTTGATGAAAGGGACCGTCATGAGCGAAGCTGTCATTTCGGGCAACGCCTTCGTTCATGGCGAGGCTGTGGGAGAAATCATCGCCAGCGATGTGGAACTGAGCTTCTGGGGCGGCGTCGACCCGTTTAGCGGTGAGGTCATCGACCGGCATCACCCCCTCAGCGGACAGATCCTGACCGGGAAAATTCTCGTCATTCCCGGTGGGCGCGGCTCCTGCTCCGGGAGTGGCGTGATCCTGGAGCTGCTCCTCACCGGAAAGGGACCCGCGGCCATGGTAGTCGAGCGGGAGGACGATATCCTCACTCTCGGCGTCGTGATCGCGGAAGAAGTCTTCGGCAAATCCATCCCGGTCGTGACGCTCGATCCAAAGGATTTTCGCCAGGTAGCCGCAGCACGCTATGCGCGTGTCGACGGCAATCGCGTTGTCTGCGGCGACCATCCTGAAGCGCTGCGCGAGCTTCCGCCTGCTGAGGAAGGACCGGAGGCCAACGCTTCCCCTATCGAGCTGAGCGAAGAGGATCGGGCCTATCTGGATGGCACGCACGGTAAGGCCGCGCAGGTGGCGATGAAAGTCATCCTGCGGATGGCTCGTCTGCAAGGTGCAGATCGGCTGATCGACGTCACGCAGGCGCATATCGATGGCTGCGTCTATACCGGCCACGGCTCCCTGAAGTTCGCGCAGCAGCTGCGGGATTGGGGCGGGACGGTTGTCGTGCCGACAACACTCAATTCCATTTCCGTCGATCACCGCCGCTGGCGAACGCAAGGCATGGATCCCGCCTTTGGAGAGCCGGCGAGCCAGCTGGGTGACGCCTATGTGGACATGGGCGCGCGACCGACCTTCACCTGTGCGCCCTATCTCCTGGACAGCGCTCCCGGGAAGGGCGAGCAGATCGTCTGGGCGGAGTCCAACGCGGTCGTCTATGCCAACAGCGTGCTCGGCGCGCGGACGATGAAATATCCCGATTTCCTCGACATCTGCATCGCGCTCACCGGCCGTGCACCGTTGGCCGGATGCCATATCGAGAGCAATCGGAGAGCGGCTCTTCAAATCAATCTGCCGAAGCTCAAAGACCTCGATGACGCGTTCTATCCGCTGCTCGGCTATCACCTGGGCCTCGTGTCCACGAACCGGATCCCTGTCATCACCGGGCTGGAACAGGCTTCACCCTCACAGGATGACCTGAAAGCTTTCGGGGCCGCATTCGCCACCACCTCGAGCGCACCCATGTTCCACATTCTCGGTGTGACGCCCGAGGCAGCGACACTGGAAGATGCGACCGGCGGTCAAAGCATTCCGACCATCGACATTCGCATGGAGGGCCTGCTTCGGAGCTGGCGCGAACTCGACAGCGCCTCGGATCAATCGGTCGATCTCGTATCGCTCGGTAATCCGCATTTCTCTTTCAGCGAATGCGAAAAGCTCGCCACTCTCTGCCGCGGGCGTACGAAACATGAGGACGTGACAATCGTCGTGACCTGCGGACGCGCCACGCATGACAAGGCACGCGAGGCTGGCATTCTGTCAGAGCTCGAACACTTCGGCGTTCAGTTCGTCACGGATACCTGCTGGTGCATGATCATCGAACCGGTGATTCCGCCGACGGCTGAAACGATCATGACGAATTCCGGCAAATACGCCCATTACGGCCCGGGCCTCACAGGACGGCGCTTCCATTTCGGAAGTCTTTCCGCCTGCGTCGAGACCGCCTGCACGGGCGTTGCGAGCGAGAATCTACCTCTTTGGCTCCGAGAGGGCTAAGCTCTCAACCAAGGGATTAAGACGGCGATGCCGAGGTATCGGGAACGGGGATCACCGGCTTGGGAGAAGCGGATGCCGGGTTCGAGCGCGATCTGATTGCCGCGCAAGATCAACCCTTCTGCGAACGATATCACTCTTGATGTCATCAGGCTCGCGCAAGCCAGCTTTGCGAGAAGTAGAGTTGATTCCCAGGATCCAACAGGCTGCCGCCCCTTCTCAAATCCAGATGACCAGAGCGATCACCCCCACTCAACATGAGATCTTCTTCGATCCCGATTCCTTCATCGTCTCGAAGACGGACCTGAAGGGCCGGATAACTTATGCGAACAGGGTCTTCTGCGAGGTCGCGGGCTACTCGGAGGAGGAGTTGATCGGTCAGCCGCATAGCCTGATTCGGCATCCGGATATGCCCCGCGCGGTCTTCAAACTGCTGTGGGATACGATCCAGGACGGACGCGAAGTCTTCGCCTATGTGAAGAACATGGCACGTAGCGGCGACTATTACTGGGTTTTCGCTCATGTGACGCCGTCCTTTGACAGCAACCTCAAGGTCTGCGGCTTTCACTCCAATCGACGCGTGCCGAAACGGGACGTGGTGGAGAAGATCATCACGCCTTTCTACGCTGAACTCATTCGCATCGAGGCCTCCTACCGCAATGCCAAGGAGGGCCTCGCGGCGTCCCATCAGCACCTCATGAAAACCGTCACTGCGGGCAAGGTCAGCTATGATGAATTTGTCTTCTCTCTCTAAGGCGAGCATCGGTTTTGCCGTCGCTGCCCTTGCCATCACGGGGCAAGTCATTGCGTCCCTCGTCACCGGCTCGATGCCGTCGATAGCCCTGCTCGTTGCCGATATCGGTTTCATCTTCGGTGGCGCGATGCTGCTGCGCACATACCGCGCGCTCGCAACGGCCACTGAAATCCTCGATCGTGTGGGCCATGGCGACTTGGAGGCTCGGGTCATTGGCAGCAAGGAAGGCGGGGCTCTCGGAAAGCTGCATGACACGATCAACGATGCCACCGACCGGATCGATGCCTATATCCGCGAGTCTTCGGCAGCGATGAACGCCATCCGCAACAATCAATACTTCCGCCGCATCCTGCCGGATGGCCTGCATGGCGCTATGCTCCACGGCACGTCCATCATCAATGAGGCTTCGCACATCATCGAGGGACGCCTCGCCGCCTTCAACGAATCGACTGCGGAATTCGAAGAGGCGATCAATACGATCGTGAAGGCCCTCTCCGAATCCTCATCGAGCATGAGCGCCATGGCGTCCGTGCTGCAGGAAGGTGCGACCCTCACCGACGACCGCACCAATCTCGTGGCTTCGACAGCGGCAGAGATGGCCGTCAATGTGCAGACCGTTGCTGCTGCGGTGACGCAGCTTGCCGCTTCCGCCCAGGAGATCGGCACCGAGGCCGATCATTCGGCGACGCGGGCCCGGCAGGCGGCGCAGGAAGCGCAATCCACCGGCGCCATCGTCAACGGTCTCAACAATGCGGTCGAGCGGATCAGCACCGTGGTGGGCCTGATCACCAGCATTGCCGAGCAGACTAACCTCCTTGCCCTCAATGCCACCATCGAAGCCGCTCGCGCGGGCGAAGCCGGGCGTGGATTTGCCGTGGTGGCTCAGGAGGTCAAGGCACTCGCGACCCAGACTGCCAGGGCAACAGAAGAGATTGCCAGCGAGATCTCGGAGTTGCGCTCCGCTTCCACGGCAGCCGTTTCTGCCGTTGCCGAGATCTCGACCATCGTGGCGGATATTGATCATGCCACTTCGCGGATCGCTCAGAGCATCTCTGGTCAAACTGCCGCCACCGCCGAGATCGCGCGCAGCGTCGAGCAGACCTCGGTGGGGACGCAGGGCGTGACGGACAACATTCAGAGCGTGAGCCAGAATACAGCTGAAACCAAGCATCTGGCCGGATCGGTGCTCGACACGTCGCAAGAGGTCGCGGTTCAGGGCGAGCACTTGGCCGAGGAAGTGCGAAAGTTTCTCGTGGCGCTGCGTCGCGGCCCCATGGACCGCCGGCAGGACGAGAGCAGCAACTCCAATAATGAAGAGCACCATCTGCGCGCTCTTCCACGCGCGGCCTAAGACGATAACCGGACATGAAAAACCCCGCTCGCGAGAGCGGGGTTTTTGTTGTTCAGAGCTGCGCTGGAAGCCTCAGACGTCCAGGTTCGCCACGGAGAGTGCGTTCTCCTGGATGAATTCGCGGCGGGGTTCCACCACATCGCCCATGAGCTTCACGAACAGGTCGTCGGCATCGGTGGTGTCCTTCACCTTCACCTGCAGGAGCGAGCGGATCTCCCGGTCGAGCGTGGTCTCCCAAAGCTGCTGTGCGGTCATTTCGCCAAGGCCTTTGTAGCGCTGCAGCTGCAGGCCCTTGCGGCCGGAGGCGATTACAGCGTCGAACAGAGAGAGCGGACCGTCGATCTGCATCTCGTCGTTCTTGCGCACGAGCGTTGCCGGCTTCGCATAAACGTCCTGCAGGGAAGCGGCGCGCTCGTCGAGCTTCTTGGCTTCCTGGCTGGCGATCAGCGCCTGATCGAGCGTAGCGCTCTGCGTCACGCCACGCACGGTGCGCGAGAAGATATAGCCGCCTTCCCGGACTTCACCCGTCCAGCCGCGCTCGAGCTCTTCCGAAATCGCATCGAGACGCTGCGCGATGTAAGTGGCAGCAGCGGGGCCGCGCTGCGGATCTTCCACCACGTCGGGGCGCAGCGCGCCGGCAATGGCGGCCTGCTCCACGGCCTTGCGGTTGTAGCGCGTATGCAGGTTGCTCAGCACCTGGCGCACGAGGCGGGCCTCGTCGATCAGGCCCTTCAGCTGATCGCCCTGGAACTCCACGCCGGACTCGAGGCGCAACGATGCGCTCTCGATGCCTGCATCGATGAGGAAGTCTTCCAGCGCACGCTCGTCCTTGAGATAGATCGAGGACTTGCCGCGAGTGGCTTTGTAGAGCGGCGGCTGTGCGATGTAGAGGTGGCCGCGCTCGATCAGCTCCGGCATCTGACGGAAGAAGAACGTGAGCAGGAGCGTGCGAATGTGCGAGCCGTCCACGTCCGCGTCCGTCATGATGATGATGCGGTGATAACGCAGCTTCTCGATGTTGAACTCCTCGCGTCCGATGCCTGTGCCGAGCGCGGTGATCAGCGTGCCGATTTCCTGGCTGGACAGCATCTTGTCGAAGCGCGCGCGCTCGACGTTGAGAATTTTGCCGCGCAGCGGCAGGACGGCTTGGAAGGCACGGTCGCGGCCTTGCTTGGCGGAACCGCCGGCCGAGTCACCCTCCACGAGGATGAGTTCGCATTTCGACGGATCGCGCTCCTGACAATCGGCGAGCTTGCCGGGGAGCGACGCCACGTCGAGCGCGCCTTTGCGGCGCGTGAGCTCGCGCGCCTTGCGGGCAGCTTCACGCGCGGCTGCGGCTTCCACCACCTTGCCGACAAGCGTCCTGGCTTCCGTCGGATGTTCTTCGAGCCAGTTGTTGAGCGCCTCGTTGACCACGTTCTCGACGGCGGGACGGACCTCGGAGGAGACGAGCTTGTCCTTGGTCTGCGAGGAGAACTTCGGATCCGGTACCTTCACGGAGACGACGGCGGTCAGGCCCTCGCGGCAATCGTCGCCGGTGAGCGAAACCTTTTCCTTCTTCGTCATGCCAGTGGATTCGGCATAGCCGTTCACCTGACGGGTGAGCGCCGCGCGGAAGCCCGCGAGGTGCGTGCCGCCGTCGCGCTGCGGGATGTTGTTGGTGAAGCAGAGCACGTTCTCGTGGTACGAGTCGTTCCACCAGAGCGCCACTTCTACGCCGATGCCGTCCTTCTCGGAACGGATCATGACAGGCTGCTGGATCAGCGGGGTCTTGGCGCGGTCGAGATAGCGCACGAACGCTTCCACGCCGCCCTCATACATCAGCTCTTCGCGCTTATGCTCCGCATGGCGCTTGTCGGTGAGGATGATGCGCACGCCCGAGTTCAGAAACGCCAGCTCGCGCAGGCGATGCTCGAGAGTCGCATAGTCGAACTCCACCATGGTGAAGGTTTCAGGCGAGGGCGTGAAGGTCACTTCCGTACCGCGCTTGTCCGGCGCGTCGCCGACAACGGCGAGCGGGGCTACGGCATCGCCGTGGCGGAACTCCATGTAATGTTCCTTGCCGTTGCGGTAGATGCGCAGTTTCAGCGAGGTCGAGAGCGCGTTCACCACCGACACGCCCACGCCGTGCAGACCGCCAGAGACCTTGTAGGAATTCTGGTCGAACTTACCGCCCGCGTGCAGCTGGGTCATGATGACCTCGGCCGCCGAGACGCCTTCGCCCGGGTGGATGTCGGTAGGAATGCCGCGGCCGTTATCGGTGACGGTCACCGAGCCGTCGGCGTTGAGCGTAACGGTAACTTCCGTAGCGTGACCAGCCAGGGCCTCGTCGATGGCATTGTCCACCACCTCGTAAACCATGTGGTGGAGGCCCGAGCCGTCATCGGTATCGCCGATATACATGCCCGGCCGCTTGCGCACCGCATCAAGGCCTTTGAGCACCTTGATCGATTCCGCGCCGTAGGCATCGGCATTCACGTTGATAGCAGGTTCGGCCATTTGGGATCCTTGCAAGGCGCAGCGGAAAGGGTGAGGGGCGCGCCAGGGGTTTGATTCGTCAGATCAGATATTTAGTGACGATTGTTTGAAATTTCACCCCCGCGCGCGTGTACGCGCGTGGAATGGGGCTGAAAAATCCACGGAAAAGTGCCGTTTTAGGGCTCCTGAGGGGCGGTTCTTTGCCTCAGGCCCAAAAGGAGCCTCAGCGGGCTGCTACAGCTGCCGCAGCGCCCGCCATCACCGTGCCCGTGACCCGGTTGAGAATGCGGATGGCCCCGGGCTTGGTGAAGAGCCGACGGGCCCGGGCGGCGAGCACGATATAGAGGCCGAACACCACCGACAGCACGGCCATGGTCGCCAGAGCCAGCTCCAGGTAGCCCAGTATCGTGATCCGCGTCAGATCGAGGAAAGTGGGCAGAAGCGCAAGGTAGAACACGATCGCCTTGGGGTTGCCCAGCGTCAGCGCCAGCCCGCCCAGCAGGAGCTTCGCCGGATGCTCGGCTTTCCCCTCTGCGATTACGTTCCGAGCCGTGGCTGGTGCCGTCCAGAGCTTGTAGGCGAGATAGAGCAGATAGGCCGCGCCCGCGTATTTGACGGCCAGGAAGACTCCATGGAAGGTCTGGGCCAGGGCGGCAAGCCCCAGCACCGCGAAGGTGAGCCATACCAGATCGCCCAGAACGATCCCGGCGCTGAGCGCCACTGCTCCCTTCGAACCCCGCCCCAGCACCCGCGCCACGATCGCGGCAATCCCCGGTCCCGGAGAGGCGGCGGCGATGAAGAGGGCGGACGAGAACAGGATGAGGCCTGCGGGTTCCATGGCGATCACCGGCAATAGAGAGGCTGCTGCGGCTTCTTCATAGGATGAAACAGCATCTCACGCCATCAAGGAGTTTTGATGTGTTCGATCACACCACGTGTCACTGTGCGAGGTTGTGTCCAAGACGCACGAAAAGCAGGGGCGCAGTCCAGAAGATGACGTGGACAAACGCATGAGCCAGCATGGCATGCTCCAGGCTGCGTCTCGCATAGAGCCAGCCGAAGAGAAGGCCAAGCAAGCCGTTGAGGCTCAGCGTTCTGACGATCAGCACACCCTGATCGTCCGCTGAAGCTCCCGCGATGACACCCAGATGCCCCGCCGCGAAGGCGAAAGCCGAGAGCCCGATGGATATCCAGGCGAGAAAGGGGCGGAACCGGCCTGCCGTCAGGCGCAGTCCTGCCCAGAGCAGGAAGGACATGAGCCCGAACCGAAACACCAACTCCTCGGTGATACCGCCATAGAGCAATCCGAGCATGCGTTCGCTCAAAGTGACGTCATCGAGGCTCGGGATGCCCGCGAAAGCTGCTGGAAACTGCGACCTGAAGACGAGGTCGGCGGCGATTGTCGCGGAGGCGAGAACAATCGTCAGCAGCAGCGTCGAACGCCAGCCTCCTGTGGTCGCTTGGGCGGGTTCGCCACGTAGCCAGAGAATGACGAGGGAGCTCAGTCCAGCCTTCTCCGCCAGTGCAACGCCCAAGGCAACACCCGCCAGGAGAAGGATCGCTGGCTGGACAAGCAGGAGGACAGCAAGAGCCGGTGTCGGAAGATCGGTGGTCTCGGGCAGTCCACGCACCAGTTCTGCGGCGCGCTGCGTTACCGGGATCAGGGACAGGATGCCAAGGAAACCAAGGCCGCTCATGGCCAGGAACGGCTTCAGGAAAGGGCGTTGAGCCGTCATGGCGTCGACAGCGCCTCGATTTTTCCGGGCGAGACCTGCAGCACATCTGCGCGATCCTCGAGCTCTGTAAAAAGACTCGGATCCGCGCCCGTCATCCAGACCTGCCCGCCCAGCGATTCCAGCGCCGCAAAAAGCCCCGCGCGGCGGCGCGGGTCGAGATGGGCGGCGACCTCGTCGAGCAGCACGAAAGGCGCGATGCCGCTCATGCTGGCGACAAGCCGCGCATGGGCGAGAACGAGGCCAATGAGAAGTGCCTTCTGCTCGCCGGTGGAGGCGGTGTTGGCGGGAATGTCCTTCGGTCCGTGCCGCACGAGAAGATCGGAGGCCTGCGGGCCCACGAGGGTACGCCCGGCCGCCCGGTCGCGTGCGCGATAGTCGCGCAGGATCGCGCGGTAGCGATCCTCCGCATCGACGGCAGGAAGTGTGGCGACAAGCATATCGATCTCGCCTTCAAGCCCCATTGTGGCGAAGGGGAAGGGGGAATCCTCCTCGCGCGTTTCGAGGATGAGCGCCGCCAGGCGTTCCACCGTCTCGCGACGCGCAGCCGCGACGGCGATGGCAAGCTCCGCCACCTCGCGCTCCAGCGCATCGAGCCAAAGGCGGTCGTCGGGATTGTCCTCGAGCACGCGATTGCGGGAGCGCAGCGCACGTTCGAGAGCATTCACCCGCGCACCATGCTCGGCATCGACGGCGAGCACCAGGCGGTCAAGAAAACGGCGGCGGTCGCCGGCGGGTCCCCGAAACAAAGCATCGAGATCGGGCGTGAGCCAGACCACACGGAGGAATTCCGCGAAAGCCGTGGGCGAGGATGCGGTCATGCCGTCGATGCGGCAGATGCGCGGGGACCGGCCGTTTTCGCCCTGCGGCTCAAGCCCGGTGCCGAGGCGATGCTCGCCGTAGGGTGCGTCAAGGGCGAGTGAAACGGCAAAGGAGCCGGGGCCGCCCTGGCGCGCCATGTCGCCGAGCTCCGCGCGGCGCAGGCCACGTCCCGGCATGAAGAGAGAGATCGCCTCCAGCACATTGGTCTTGCCCGCGCCGTTCTCGCCGACGAGCGCGACGAGTTGGCGCGACACGGGGAGGTCCAGGCTCGCATAGGTGCGAAAATCCTGGAGGATCAGGCGGACGATTCGGGACGCGGGGACGGGAGCGGATGACATGCGCTCCCTTCATTCAGGAGCACGCGCGAAAGATCAAGCGTTGGCACGGCCGAACAGCGTTTCTCATTATCGTGAGCACGCTTTGAGCCCGTGTTTCCAGACCCACCGCCCCCATCCTGAGGCGTCTCCAGTACTCTCTGGATCATCCTTCGAGACGCCGCTAATGCGGCTCCTCAGGATGAGGATGGAATTAAGGTTGAAAGCGATCACCGGCACAAGGCCGGTGATGACGAGGAGCTTGATCCTGAAACGATCCCGGATCGGCTGACGCCGTCCGGGATGACGCCTGTCGAAAATGCTTACACGCGCATCGGCATCAGGACGTATAGCGCCGCTGCGCCCTCGCGGTCCTGAATAACGGTGGGTGAGCCGGGATCCGCGAGCTTGAACAGGGCCGTGTCGCCGTCGAGCTGGGCCGTGATGTCGAGCAGATACCGGGCATTGAATCCGATATCGATCGGAGCTGCATCGTAATCGACCTCGATCTCTTCCGTCGCGCTGCCCGAATCCGGGTTGTTGACGGTGAGCGTCAGGCGACCGTCGGCAAGCGCGAGCTTCACCGCGCGGCCACGCTCGGAGGAGATGGTGGAAACGCGGTCCACGGCCTTGGCGAAATCGCCGCGCTCGACCACGAGGATCTTGTCGTTGCCGGCGGGGATGACGCGTTGGTAATCCGGGAAGGTGCCGTCGATGAGCTTCGAGGTCAGCACCACGCCATCGAATGTCAGGCGCACCTTGGCCGAGGACAGCTCGATGGTGACGTTCTCGGAGCCGTCCTCGACGAGCTTCACGATTTCGGCTACCGCTTTGCGTGGAATGATCACGCCGGGCATGCCTTCGGAACCGGTGGGAGCGGGAAGCTCCACGCGGGCGAGGCGATGGCCGTCGGTGGCAACCGCGCGCATCATGAGCTGGCCGCCCACATCGAGCGTGTGGAGATAGATGCCGTTGAGATAGTAGCGCGTCTCTTCCGTCGAGATCGCGAATTGCGTCTTCTCGATCAGGCGCTTGAGATCGGCGGCGGGAAGCGTGAAGCGGTGCGGCAGGTCGCCGGCAGCGAGATCCGGGAAGTCGCTCTCCGGCAGGGCCTGCAGCATGAAGCGCGAGCGGCCCGAGCGGATCTGCATCTGGCCCATATCGGCCGTCATCTCCAGCGACACCTGCGCGCCCTCAGGCAGCTTACGCACGATGTCGTAGATCATGTAGGCCGGAACCGTGGTGGAGCCTGCCTCCGTGATGTCGGCGGGGATCGTCTCCGTCACCTCGATGTCGAGGTCGGTCGCGCGCAGGCGCAGGGTTCCTTCTTCCGCGCGCAGCAGCACGTTCGACAGGATCGGAATGGTGTTGCGGCGCTCGACGACGCGATGCACATGCCCCAACGCCTTCAGAAGAGCGGCGCGCTCAACAGTAACTCTCATAACCGGCACCTATTGTCGGCAAAATTCTTGGCCTGCCCCGAAGAGGAGCAAGCGAGGCGGCAAGATTGGCGGTTGTTGCCCGAGAAAGCAAGCCTGCCTCGGGCACCTCGAAGGGGTCCTCAAGCCGCCTCTGGTCAGGAATTATTCCTGCAGCATCCGCTTGAGGAGCTCGACCTCATCCGAGAGCGCGTGGTCCTCGCCCAGAGCCTTCTCGATCTTGCGCACCGCATGGAGCACGGTGGTGTGATCGCGTCCACCGAAGCGGCGGCCGATCTCCGGCAGAGAGCGTAACGTCAGCACCTTGGACAGATACATGGCGATCTGACGCGGGCGCACCACGGCGGCGGTGCGGCGCTCGGAGAGGATGTCCGAGCGGGAGACGTTGTAGCGCGAGGCCACCAGCTTCTGGATGTCCTCGATCTTCACGCGCTTGGGTTCGCGGTTGCGCACGAGGTCGCGAATTGCGGTCTCGGCGGTCTCGAGCGTGATGGCCGAGCCGGTGAGCGTGGCATGCGCCAGCAGGCGGTTGACCGCGCCTTCGAGGTCGCGGCCGTTCGCCGTGATGGAGCGAGCGACATAGGAGATGACGTTGGGGCCGACCTCAAAGGTCGGGTGAATGGTCTTCAGCGCCTCGATGCGAGTGGACAGGATCGAGGTGCGCAGCGCCTCGTCGAGCGCCGTGACTTCGACCACGAGACCGCCGGCCAAGCGCGAGCGCACGCGCTCGTCAAGATTCTCAAGATCCGCCGGCGGGCGGTCGGCGGCGATCACGATCTGGCGGCCCGCATCGATGAGGGCGTTGAGGGTGTGGCCGAATTCCTGCTGGATCTGCTTGCCCTGGATGAACTGCACGTCGTCGATGATGAGGAGATCGATACCGCGCAGACGCTCCTTGAAGGCGAGCGACGTCTGGGCTTTGAGCGACGCGACGAAGCCGTACATGAAACGGTCGGCGGTGAGATAGATGACGCGGCGGCCTTGGGTGCGCATCTCATGACCGATGGCGTGCAGCAGGTGGGTTTTGCCGAGGCCCACGCCCGCATGCAGATAAAGCGGGTTGTAGATCACCTGACCGTTCGGCGCATGGGCCACACGGTCCGCTGCAGCATGCGCCAGCGCATTGGAGCGGCCAACGATGAAGCTTTCGAAGGTCAGGCGCGGGTCGAGCGGTGCACCACCGAGATCAGAGTTTTCGCCCCGCTCTTCCTGGGGAAACGTGAGTGTGGGCGCCTTCGGTTCACTGACTTGGGCAGCGGTTGGCACGGGAGCGGCCGTGCTCGGGCGCGGAGCCTCGTTGGGGCGGCGCTGGGGGGCAGCGTCGCGACCAAGGGTGTTGCGCACCCCGATCACAACGCGCTCCACGTCATGGGTCTCGGAGCGATAAACCGACAGGACACGGTCTGCGTAGTGCGACTCGATCCAGCTCTTCAGGAAGCGGGTGGGCACCGTCAGATAGGCGCAGCCCTCCACAACCGAATCCAACTCCAGGCGGCCGAACCAGCTGGCAAAGATATCCTCGCCCAGCTCGGCGCGAAGGCGGCGCTTCACCCGCGCCCAGACATCTGCTGCCGTTTGCTCGCCGGAAGAATCCATGCCGCTCTCGTTGGCAGCGGCAAAGGTTCGGTGGTCCTCGCTGCGATACATCAAATTTCCTCCACGAGATTCCAGCCGAACTTGGCTAGAACCCCCACGCATGCCCCGTTTTGAACAAGAAAAGCGGACCCGCTTCACAGGTTATTCAAAACGTGACGCCCCCAATTGTACTGAAGATTATCAAACGGTTTTTAAGTCGAGGCGATCTGAAAGCGCCGCCTCTTGTCCACCTTCTCAAGCTCTATCAAGTCTACCCCTAGGTAAGGGACGTGCTTTCGCTTGCTTCTTGTTAGAATGAAACAAAGCCCTGACCCCGCGGTTGTGTTCTATTGCTTGTGACTTCGGTGGATGACTTAACGGCAAGCCGTTGAAGCAAGTTGACCATATACAGGGTGGGTGAGGGCGCGCAACACGGTCGAGTCAACAGGCATCCGGCCGAGATCCCCAAAACGGCTCCACAGACCCGTCCACAGCTTTTGGGGTGCGACGATAAAGTCCTGACTCTTCAACCGATTCACTGTCTCATCCCCTCCCATTTCTCTGCCCAAAAAAGCTTTTTCCTGAAACCTTGATTCAGGATCGATTCGGGGCGTGCCGAGGTGTGATTCCGATGCTTCGCGATCCTTTGCCTGCTAAGCTGCTGAATAAACTTAGCATTTTATGTGCAACTTGAATCTCTGTTGTGCGCCCTGTCACCCCGTGTTTTGACCATAAAGTCAAGCTCGCGTGTGGATAAAAAGGCGGCAAAATAATGCCGCCGAAGCGACATGATTCTCTTCTCCCCGGAGTGGCCAGGAAGGAGAGCGGAGAGGACCCTCGGAAGGCAGCTGAAGTGCCTCTTCTCGCTCTGCGTGGAGAGGTGGTGAGAGCTGCGTGGCCGAAGCAAAACCGAACCCGCTCCCGAGCGGGGAAGTTCGCCCAGGTGAATGCGTCAGGTGAGGGACGATGGTTTCAAGACAACAAAAAACCCGGCCGCGAGGCCGGGTTTGACGATCTCGTTGAGCCTGATGGGCTCATTAAGCACTCAGAGCCTTGATGCGGCTCGTCAGGCGCGACACCTTCCGAGAGGCGGTATTCTTGTGCACGATGCCCTTCTGGGCGGCGCGCATCATCTCCGGCTCGGCGGCGCGGAGCGCAGCGAGAGCCTCGGTCTGGTTGCCGGAGGCGATTGCCTCCTCGACCTTGCGCACGAAGGTCCGCATGCGGCTGCGGCGCGACTTGTTGATCGCGGTGCGCTTCGCAATCTTGCGGGTCATCTTCTTGGCGGACACGGTGTTGGCCATGGCCAATCCTCGTTCTTTAAAAGTCCGACGCGACAAGCCCGGCTTGGAGCTCCGTCAGCGACCGGTTGATTGAATGGAAACCGAAGAGCCCGCGGGACGCGCGGGCTCGTGTGGGGCGGCTTATAGACGTGATCCTTCAGAACGTCAATGTCCGTGGGCCTTTGCGCGTCAAAAAAGCGCCGCGATGGTTTTCGAAGCGCCCTCCGAAAGCATCCTGTGCCAGGGATTGGCAGGATCCAGAAGCAGCCGCAAGGCCATCGCCGCCGAGACCAGAACCAGGAGCGGGCGGATAAGCCTCGATCCCAGCCGCATGGCCAGGCGCGAGCCCACCTGTGCTCCGAGGAAGGAGGCTGCGGCCATCACGAGTCCCAAAGGCCAGACCACGGCTCCGGTCGCCGCATAGAGAAGAAGACTGCCGAGGTTGCTTGCCAGGTTCAGGAGCTTGGTATGGGCGGTGGCCCGCACCACCCCGTAGCCGAGGAGCATCACGAAGGCGAGCATATAGAAGGAGCCGGCGCCAGGCCCGAAGATGCCGTCATAGAAGCCGACTGCCACGGGCGCGGTGAAGCCGAAGGTCAGCGCCGTCATCCGGGCATGGGCATCCTCATCCTTCACCTTCTGCGAGAGAGTGAAATAGAAGGCAATGGCGATCAACAGCACCGGGATCAGCATCTCCAGCACAGAGCGTGGCAGGAAGCGTACGCAGAGCGCTCCCGCAACGCCGCTGATGAAGGCCGCTCCGGTAAAGACCCATGCCCTGCGCCACTCGATCATCCCTCGGCGTCCGAAGGTGTAGGTGGCGGACGCGGCTGCGAAAGCGCCCTGCACCTTGTTGGTGGCAATGGCACCGGCAGGACTTAAACCCGCGAGGAGGAGGGCAGGCACCGTCAGCAACCCGCCGCCGCCTGCGATGGAATCTACGAAGCCTGCGAAAAAAGAGATCGCGGCTAACGCCGCGATCATGTCGAACCCGATTTCTGGCACGGTTACTGGTCTTTGAACTCGGCCGCGCGCTTTTCCACGAAGGCGGTCATGCCTTCCTTCTGGTCGGCGGTGGCGAACATGGCGTGGAACACGCGCCGCTCGAAGCGGATGCCCTCGGAGAGGGTCAGCTCGTCGGCGCGGTTGATGGTTTCCTTCGTCATCATGGCAATCGGCAGCGACATGGAGGCGATGGTCTCCGCCGTCTTCATGGTCTCAGGAATGAGATCCGCGAGAGGCACCACGCGGGCGACGAGGCCGGAGCGCTCGGCCTCTTCCGCACCCATCATGCGGCCGGTCAGGCACATCTCCATGGCCTTGGCCTTGCCGATAAGGCGTGTGAGGCGCTGCGTGCCGCCCATGCCGGGCATGACGCCGAGCTTGATCTCGGGCTGGCCGAACTTGGCGTTGTCGGCGGCGATGATGAAATCGCACATCATGGCGAACTCGCAGCCGCCGCCCAGGGCAAAGCCCGCGACCGCCGCAATCATGGGCTTGCGCCGTCCCGCCACCTTTTCCCAGCCGGAGAAAAGGTTGTCGAGATAGATCTGCGGATAGGTGAGCGATGCCATTTCCTTGATATCGGCGCCGGCGGCGAAAGCCTTCTCGGAACCGGTGACCACGATGCAGCCGATCTTCGGGTCGGCCTCGAAGGCATCGAGGGCTTGGTTCACCTCGTTCAGAAGCTGCGAATTGAGAGCGTTCAGGGCTTGGGGCCGGTTGAGGGTGATGAGCCCTACCTTGCCGCGCGTTTCAGCGAGAATCGTCTCATAAGCCATGCCGGTATCTCCTCCCCGATGGAGATTCACCGGTAGGCGAGGGAAAGGGTATCAGGCAAGCGGAAACTAGAGCCTCGGACCTAAAAGTGGGATGCACTTTTGGGATCCATCCGATGCTTCCTTTCTAGAGCAGCGCATCGTTCGTGCGGAAAACCGGGTCCACTTTTCGCTGACGCGGCCCCTCGGGTCCGCACGATACGCGAACGGCCGCGCCTTGAAGCTCTCGGCAAGGCGCGGCGTGACGAGGCTTTACTCGACCACCTTGCGATAGAGGTGCCAGGTGGCGTGACCGAGGATCGGCAGCACCACGGCCAAGCCGACGAAGAGCGGGATGAAGCCGACGACGAGCGCCCCGGCGACGATCAGCGCCCAAACCAGCATGGGACCGGGGTTGGCGGCGACCGCCCGGAACGATGTGATGATCGCCGGCATCGCACCCACGTCCCGGTCGACCAGGAGCGGGAACGAGATCGCGCTTAAGGCAAACACCACGGCGCTGAAAATGAAGCCGAGCGCATTGCCCACGATGATGAGGGTCCAGCCCTTCTGCGTGGTGAACACCTCGCTGAGGAAGGCACCAATAGATTCAGGGGCGTGCCAGCCGAAGAGGGATTGATAAAGCGCCTGCGCCGTCAGGAGCCAGGCGATGAAGATCACCATCAGCAGGACGCCGAGCGCCGCGATGGAGCCGATGGAATGCGAGTAGAAGACATTGGAGACGCTGCTCACGGAGACGTCCTGTCCGCGTTCGCGCTCGCGGCTGATCTCGTAAAGGCCCACGGCAGCGAGCGGTCCCACCAGGGCAAAGCCCGACATGAGGGGAAAGAGGAGCGGCAGCATGTTGTAGCCGAAAGCAAGCCCCGCGAAGAAGATGCCGAGGAGCGGATACATCAGGCAGATGAAGAAGATATGTGTCGGAGCGGCCCAGAAATCCGCGGCGCCCTGTCTCAACGCGTCCATGAGGTCATGGGTGCTGATCCGGCGGATGCCCAGGTGCTCCGATACCGGGTCTCTTTGGACGTGGGAGAAGACAGTGAGTTTGGCCATGGCGGTCCCTCCTGAACCTCGAGTTCAAGCGGTCGCGAGCCTGTCATGCAGAAGATGCCGACGATAAGGTCGCAACCTGCAGAGCAATAATATTTGATGCTCTTTCGGGTTTTTTCGAGGACACGCCGGAAAAATAGCCTGATCACATCATCGCGTGCGGGGCCGCTTCTGGCAGACGGGGCAATAGAACGTCGAGCGGCCGGATTGGACGAGCCGTTCCACTGTGCCGGTGCATTCGGGCGTCACGCAGGGCTCTCCCTCCCGGTCATAGACACGGAAGGAATGTTGGAAATAGCCGAGCGAGCCATCGACCTGCGCATGGTCCCGCAAGGTCGAGCCGCCCGCCTCCACGGCCTCCGAGAGTACATCGCGGATCACCTCGGCGAGCTGGTGCGCCTTCTCCGTCGGCTTTCCGGCCTTGGTAGCGAGCGACCCTGCCGGAGCCTCCGGATGAAGGCCGGTGCGGAACAGGGCCTCACAGACATAGATGTTGCCGAGGCCTGCGATGAGACGCTGGTCGAGGAGGGCGGCTTTGAGCGGCGTACGCTTGCCGGCAAAGAGATCGGCGATGGTCTCGCCCGAGAGTTCGTTGCCGAGGGGCTCGATACCCATCCCGGCGAAATGCTTGCAGGTTTCAATCTCGGAACGGGGCACCAGGTCCATGAAGCCGAAGCGGCGGGCGTCGTTATAGGTCACGCTCGTCCCGTTGGAGAGCCGGAAGATCACGTGATCGTGGGCTCCCAGGGCCCCGTGGTCATGATGGAACTCCCCCGGCATCCGGGTGGCGCCGCCTTGCGTGACCAGGAAGCGCCCCGACATGCCGAGATGCATGATCAGCACCTCGCCGGAGGAGAGATCGGCCAGGAGATACTTGGCCCGGCGGCCCAAGGCCCTAACCTCCTGTCCTTCCAGGCGCTCCGTGAACCTTTCGGGGAACGGAAAGCGCAGGTCCGGACGGCGCTGCAGCACCTTGGTGAAGCGGGCTCCCACCATGGCGGGCTCCAGGCCCCGGCGTACGGTTTCGACTTCGGGCAGTTCGGGCATCAACCATCTCTTCGGTTCTTGGAAGCCCTTACATAGCCATCGGGCCCTGCTTCCGCTATGGATCGCCGTCAAGGCATTTTTCGGCGAAGTGGATCCGGTTCGCCGAAAAATGCGGCAAAGCAAGACGGGAGCCGGTTCCGCGTGAGCGGAGGGGCGGCCGATGCGACATGAAGGTGATAGAGCATGACCGACGAGACCACCCATTTCGGGTTTCAGTCCGTGCCCCTGGGCGAGAAGCAGGATCGCGTGAACGAGGTCTTCCGCTCGGTGGCGAGCCGCTACGACCTTATGAACGATCTCATGTCCGCAGGCCTCCATCGGCTCTGGAAGGACAATCTCATTTCGACGCTGCGTCCGCCCAAGGACCGGCCCTTCCGCCATCTCGACGTCGCCGGCGGCACGGGGGATATCGCCTTCCGCATTCTCGATTCAGGCGGGCCGCAAACCCGTGTGACCGTGCTCGACATCAACGGCGAGATGCTGAAAGTCGGCGCCGAGCGTGCCGGCCGCCGCTATGAAGGGCGCATCGACTTCGTCGAGGCGAATGCGGAAGAGCTGCCGCTCGAGTCCAGCACCTATGACGCGTACACCATCGCCTTCGGCATCCGAAACGTGCCGCGTATCGATGCGGCGCTGCGCGAGGCGCATCGGGTTCTGAAGTCCGGTGGGCGCTTCCTCTGCCTCGAATTCTCGAAGGTGGACGTGCCGCTCATCGACAAGATCTACGACGTCTATTCCTTCAACATCATTCCACGCATGGGCCAGATGGTGACGGGGGATGCCGAGTCCTATCAGTATCTCGTGGAATCGATCCGTAAATTCCCGCCGCCTGCTGCCTTCGCGCGCATGATCGAGGAGGCGGGTTTCAGGCGAGTCACCTATCGCCAGCTCACGGCAGGCGTGGTTGCCATTCATTCAGGCTGGAAGATCTGACAAGTGATTGGCAGCCTCGTCCATCTCGCACGCAACCTGCGCGCCGGCTTCGTTCTCGCCCGCGAAGGCGCTTTGGGTCTGTTCGATCCGAGTGCCCTGCCGCCTTCCGCGCGCCTGGCCTTGCGCCTGGCCCGCCTCATCGAGCGGCGGCAGACGGAAGACGGCGCGGCGCGCCTATCCAAGGCACTGACGCGGCTGGGTCCCTCTTACGTGAAGTTCGGCCAATTCCTCGCCACGCGTCCCGACATCGTGGGCGTCGCCGCCGCGCGTGATCTCGAACGCCTGCAGGACCGGATGCCTCCGTTCCCGCGCGCCCAGGCCATCGCGACCATCGAGGCGGCTCTGGGGCGTCCCATTGACGATGCGTTCCTCGAATTCAGCGAGCCCCTGGCAGCTGCGTCCATCGCGCAGGTGCACAAGGCGCGCATCCGCACGCCGGAAGGCGAAGAGACTGTTGCGGTGAAAGTGGTGCGCCCGGGTGTCCGTGAGGGTTTCGCCCGTGACCTTCAGGCGATGCGTGCGGCGGCTCGCCTTTTCGAGCGCATGGTGCCCGATGTGCGGCGCCTGAAGCCGATGGAGGTGGTGGAGACGCTCGCGCGCTCTGTCGCTGTCGAGATGGATCTGCGCTTGGAAGCTGCGGCCGTCTCGGAACTCGCCGAGAACACCAAGGGCGATCTCGATTTTCGCGTGCCGAAGCCGGAATGGGATCTCACGGCGCGGGACGTACTCACCACGACTTGGATTGATGGCATTCGTTTGAGCGACCTGGAGGCAATCGAGCGTGCAGGTTTTGACCGCGTGGCTCTGGGCAGCACGGTGATCCAGTCGTTCCTGCGCCATGCGATCCGCGACGGCTATTTCCATGCCGACATGCATCCCGGCAATCTGTTCGTCGATGCGGAGGGGCGCCTCGTTGCCGTCGATTTCGGCATCATGGGCAGGCTTGGCATGAAGGAGCGCCGCTTCCTTGCGGAAATTCTTCTCGGCTTCATCCGCCGCGACTACCTGCGCGTGGCGCAGGTGCATTTCGAAGCGGGCTATGTTCCGCCGCATCATTCGGTGGAGGATTTCGCGCAGGCCATCCGCGCCATCGGCGAGCCGATCCATGACCGGCGCGCGGACGAGATCTCGATGGCGAAGCTCTTGACGCTGCTCTTCGAGATCACGGCCCTCTTCGACATGGCGACGCGCACCGAACTCGTGATGCTGCAGAAGACCATGGTCGTGGTCGAGGGCGTGGCGCGCAACCTCGACCCGAAGCTCGACATGTGGACCACGTCGGAGCCGGTGGTGCGCGAGTGGATCGAGCGCAACCTCGGACCGTTGGGTCGCGTCGAGCAGGCCGGTCGCGGTTTGTGGACGCTTGCCGGCGTGATCGGCGATCTGCCGGAATTGGCGTTGCGGGCCGAGCGGGTTCTCAACCAGATGGAAGAGGTGACGGCCCGCGGCGTCTCACTCGACCAGGAGAGCGTCGCCGCCATCGGACGTGCCGAGGCGCGTGGCAACCGCTGGGGCGTGGCGGCCTTGTGGATCATCGCCGTATCGCTGATGATCATGCTGCTGAGAGGTTTTGCATGACGGCGCTTTCCGGCAAACGCATTCTGCTTGTGATCGGCGGCGGGATCGCGGCCTACAAGTCCCTGGACCTGATCCGGCGCCTGCGAGAGCGCGGCGCCTCGGTGCGCTGCATCCTGACGAACGGGGCGCAGCAGTTCATCACGCCGCTTGCGGCGTCCGCCCTCACAGGGCAGCGCACGCATACCGATCTCTTCAACCGCGAGGGCGAGGCCGATATCGGGCATATCAAGCTGGCGCGCGATGCGGACCTCGTGATCGTTGCCCCCGCCACTGCCAACCTCATGGCGAAACTGGCAGGCGGCCATGCGGATGATCTCGCCTCCACGGTGCTGCTGGCCACGACGCTTCCGATCCTGATCGCGCCCGCGATGAACGTGCGCATGTGGCTGCATCCGGCCACGCAACGGAATCTGAAGACGCTCCAAGCCGATGGCGTTCACAGGGTCGGCCCCAACGAAGGCGCGATGGCCGAAGCCGAGTTCGGTCCGGGCCGCATGGCGGAGCCGCTGGAGATTGCTGCTGCCGTCGAGCGTCTGCTTGCACCTTCCGGTCTTCTGGCCGGCCGGCATGTGATCGTGACCTCCGGCCCGACGCATGAGCCTATCGATCCGGTGCGTTACATCGCCAACCGCTCGTCCGGCAAGCAGGGTCATGCCATCGCGAAAGCGGCAGCCGAGGCAGGCGCCCGCGTGACGCTGATCTCCGGCCCCGTCGATCTGCCAGATCCGAAAGGCGTCGCCACCGTGCATGTCGAAAGCGCGCGCGAGATGCTGGCGGCGGTGGAGAAAGCCTTGCCTTCCGATATCGGCATTTTCGCCGCCGCGGTCGCCGATTGGCGTGTGGCGAATGCGGGCGAGCAGAAGATCAAGAAGAAGGACGGCGCCTTGCCGAACCTGTCTCTCACCGAGAACCCCGACATTCTCGCCACGATCTCGCGTCTTGCGCAGAACCGTCCCGCGCTCATGGTGGGCTTCGCCGCCGAGACGGAGAACGTGATCGAGCACGCGAAGCAGAAGCTTGCGAAGAAGGGCTGCGATCTCATCCTCGCCAATGACGTGTCGCCTGCGGCCGGCGTCATGGGCGGTGACAGCAACACGGTGCATCTCGTCACGAAATCGGGCGTCGAGACCTGGCCGACGCTTTCGAAGACGGAAGTGGCCGAGAGATTGATCGCGCATGTGGGCGCATTGATCGGAGGCGCAAAACCATGACCCATGTGTTGCGCGTTCAGCGCTTGCCTCACGGCGCGGATTTGCCGCTGCCGCGCTATGAGACGGCAGGCGCTGCAGGCATGGATCTCATTGCCGCCAATCCGGCGGATGCGCCTGTGGTGCTCGCACCCATGGAGCGCAAGCTCGTGCCCACGGGCCTCATCATTCAGTTGGAGCAGGGCTTCGAGGCGCAGGTGCGGCCCCGCTCCGGTTTGGCGTTCAAGCATGGCGTGACGGTTCTCAACGCGCCGGGCACCATTGATGCCGATTATCGCGGCGAAGTGCAGGTGCTGCTCGTCAACTTAAGCACTGAGCCGTTCACCATCACGCGCGGGATGCGCATCGCGCAGATGATCGTCGCGCCGGTGACCATGGTCGAGCTGGTGGAGGTGGTTGCCGTGAATCACACGCCGCGTGCCGCCGGCGGCTTCGGATCGACGGGTCTGAACTGAAAGACATGCGATGAACTTTCTCTCTCGTCGTTCGCTTCTCGCCATCGCGGCCGTCACCGATATCGCGCTTCACGCCCGCCCCATGCCGGTTTCGGCAAAGGCCCTTGCCGCTCGTCACAACCTGCCCCCGCGTTATCTGGAGCCGGTGCTCCAGGCATTGGTGCGCCAGGGCATTCTGAAGGGTGTGCGCGGCCCGCGCGGCGGCTATGAGCTTGCCCGCGAGCGGCGGCGGATCACGGCGGGCGATATCGTGCGCATCGCCATGGCTGCGCAGGAGGACGATGGCAGTTCTCCGTTGCCGGAATCGCGCTTGGCCGAAGCGGTTGTGGCGCCTCTCGTTGCGAAGGGCACAGAGGCCTTTCTCGCTGAGCTCGACAAGGTGACGGTGGAGGATCTGTGCAACCGTGCTCAGGCCGAGGCCGTTCTGGACCAGATCACTCCCGTTGATTTCACGATATAATTTGTAAATTTAACCAATTATCGACACCAGATGCGGAAAGGACTAAGATCCTCGAAGTCTTCATGGAGGATCTTATGGCTGACACGCTCAACGCCTCGGGCGCCAACACCAAGCCCGGCCGCGGCCGCATCTACGGTTCGATTACTGAAACTATCGGCAACACCCCGCTCGTGCGGCTCAACAGACTGCCGAAGGAGCACGGGATCGATGCGGAAATCCTCCTCAAGCTCGAGTTCTTCAACCCGATCTCCAGCGTAAAAGACCGTATCGGCGTCAACATGATCGACGCGATGGAAGCCGCCGGCCACGTCAAGCCCGGCGGGACGCTGATCGAGCCGACCTCCGGCAATACCGGCATTGCACTCGCCTTCGTCGCAGCCGCACGCGGCTATCGCCTGATCCTCGTCATGCCCGAGACGATGTCCATCGAGCGCCGCAAGATGCTGGCCTTCCTGGGTGCCGAACTCGAGCTCACTCCCGGCCCGCAGGGCATGAAGGGGGCGATTGCCCGCGCCGAGGAACTGCTGAAAGAGATCCCGGGCTCGGTCATCCCGCAGCAGTTCAAGAATCCCGCGAACCCCGAGATCCACCGCAAGACCACGGCGGAGGAGATCTGGAACGACACCAACGGACAGTTCGATGCTTTCGTCGCAGGCGTCGGCACCGGCGGCACCATCACGGGTGTCGCTCAGGTCATCAAGCCGCGCCTGCCGAACATGAAGGTGTTCGCCGTGGAGCCTGAGGATTCACCGGTCCTCTCCGGCGGTCAGCCCGGTCCGCACAAGATCCAGGGCATCGGCGCCGGCTTCGTGCCGGATGTGCTCGATCGCTCGCTCATCGATGGTGTGATCACCATCGGCAATCAGACGGCTTTCGATACCGCGCGCAGGCTTGCGAGGCTGGAAGGTATTCCGGGCGGCATCTCCACCGGCGCCAATGTGGCGGCTGCGCTGGAGCTCGCGGCGCGTCCCGAGTTCAAGGGCAAGCGCATCGTCACCGTCGCGCCGTCCTTCGCCGAGCGTTACCTCTCGACGGCTCTGTTCGAAGGCCTCTGAGATCTCATCATCTCGATCCTGCAAGGGCGGCTCTCACAGCCGCCCTTTTTGTTTGCGCTCGTCTCAAGCGTGGCAAGAACTTCCCTTCATCCCTTGGGTTTCTCCTTGCGGCACATGCATTCAATCATTGTTTCAAGGAGTTCGTCATGGCGGAGCGCAAGGCGCCTCATTCATTGAAAGACCAGGATGCGGATCAGATCCGCAACGAGCAGCGCGGCGGCGTCGACAGCCCCATCGATCCGAACCGCGACGGTGGTCCCGAGGGCAATGCCACATTGCGCCGCGTGTGGAGCGAACCCGGAGGCGAAGCCCACAATTATCGTCAGGGTCAGACGGGTCAGACCAGCAAGGCCGGCATGGACGGCCATGACGAACTCACCGCCGCCGAGACGCCCGAGGCCACGAAGCGCTTAAGCGATGCCACACTCTCGCCGAAGGACAAGGATGCGACGGGAGAGGCCATCGAGCGCGCGACCGCCGTCGACGGCAAGGATCAAGGCTGACAGGAGAGTGCCATGGGCAATGCAGGCTACGGCAACTACACCGAAGACAACAAAGACTATGTCGATTCCGAGCGGCCGGATCCGCAGGCGGGTCGCATGGGCTCGTCCCAGAACAAGCCCGGCGATCGTCCTCCGGCGGCAGGTCCGCATAGCAAGCCCTCGCTGACCAATCCGGATTCGACTCCTGGCACGGGTGCGCTGCCCGAGCCGGGTGATAGCGAAGGCATCGATTCCACCAGTTCATAACAGGACCCGATCATGGCGCAGAACCAGAATTCCGGCCCTCGTGTCCCGACCGAGCGGCCCGATCCCGCAGATGCGGCCCGCAATCCGAGACCCGGATCTCAGGATCGTCCTGGTTTCGACCTCGGCGGCTCGGTGAATGAACCCAATGCGACCGGCACCGGCTCCAACACCGTACCCGGCGGTCCGAAGGGCGGCACGCCGAGCGGCACAGATGCCGCTGGTGGCGTCACTGACGGCACCAATGGTCCCGCCTAGATTCAGCAAGGCATGAAACGATGGCTCAATCCGACAAGAAATCCGATCAGGCGAAAGAAGCCGATATCAGCGCTCCGCGTCTGACCCCGCAGGGTCGTGATAATCCAAACGCCGCTGGCGAGGACTCCACCAATCCGATGGGTGAAGGCGCGAAGAAGGGGCAGAGCGACAAGGCTGAAGGGTAGAGACAGGCGTCTCCCGGACGAAGCGTAGCGAAGATCCGGGATCGTCTTCAGAATAGAGCGGCCATTCTCATCACACGATCCCGGGTTCTGCTGAGCAGCCCCGGGATGACAGAAGCGGATACCAAAAGGCCGCCCAATGGGCGGCCTTTCGACATTTGCTCAAGGCGTTGCCTTTACGCGCTCAGCGCTTCCTTCTGCTTCTCGGAGCGCTTGCGATCGTTCGGATCGAGGATCGCCTTGCGGATGCGGATCGACTTCGGAGTGACTTCCACGAGTTCGTCGTCCTGGATCCAGGCGAGCGACTTTTCGAGCGTCATGCGGATCGGCGGCGTCAGGCGCACCGCTTCGTCCTTGGAGGTCGTGCGGATGTTGGTGAGCTTCTTGCCCTTCAACACGTTCACCTCGAGGTCGTTCTCGCGGTTGTGCTCGCCCACGATCATGCCCTGATAGACCTTCCAGCCGGGCTCGATCATCATCGGGCCGCGATCTTCCAGGTTCCACAGCGCATAGGCCACGGCTTCACCGGAATCGTTCGAGATCAGCACGCCGTTGCGGCGGCCGGCGATCTCGCCCTTGTAAGGCTCATAAGAATGGAACAGGCGGTTCATGATCGCGGTGCCGCGCGTGTCGGTCAAAAGCTCGCTCTGGTAGCCGATGAGGCCGCGGGTCGGAGCGTAGAACACGAGACGCTGGCGATTGCCGCCGGAGGGGCGCATCTCGACCATCTCGGCGCGGCGCTCGGACATCTTCTGCACCACGACGCCGGAGAATTCCTCGTCCACGTCGATGACCACTTCCTCGACGGGCTCGAGAAGCTGGCCTGTGGCCTCGTCCTTCTCGAACACCACGCGGGGACGCGACACGGCGAGCTCGAAGCCTTCGCGGCGCATGGTCTCGATCAGGATGGCAAGCTGCAATTCGCCACGGCCCGAGACGTAGAAGCTGTCCTTGTCGGCGGCTTCCTCGATCTTGAGGGTCACGTTGCCTTCCGCTTCCTTGAACAGGCGGTCGCGGATCATGCGGCTCGTCACCTTGTCGCCTTCGGTGCCCGCGAGTGGGCTGTCATTGACGATGAAGGACATGGTCACGGTCGGCGGATCGATGGGCTGCGCCTGGATCGGAATGTCGTTCTCAGGGGCGCAGAAGGTGTCGGCCACCGAGCCCTTTTCCAGGCCCGCGATGGAGACGATGTCGCCGGCCTCGCCCACCTCGATGGGCTGGCGCTCCAGGCCGCGGAAGGCCAGGATCTTGGAGACGCGGCCGGTTTCGACCAGCTTGCCCTCGCGGTCGATCACCTTGATCGACTGGTTCGGCTTCACCGTGCCGGAAGAGATGCGGCCCGTGACGATGCGGCCCAGGAAGGGGTTGGATTCGAGCAGCGTTCCGAGCATGCGGAACGGGCCCTCCTCGGTCTTGGCCGGGGGCACGTGCTCGAGCACGAGGTCGAAGAGCGGGGCGAGGCCTTCATCGCTCGGGCCTTCAGGGGACTTCGCCATCCAGCCGTTGCGGCCGGATCCGTAGAGGATCGGGAAGTCGAGCTGCTCGTCGGTGGCGTCCAGCGCCGCGAAGAGGTCGAACACCTCGTTGATCACCTCCTGATGGCGGGCATCGGGACGGTCGATCTTGTTGATGGCGACGATGGGGCGCAGGCCGATCTTGAGGGCCTTGGACACCACGAACTTGGTCTGCGGCATCGGGCCTTCGGCCGCATCCACGAGAACGATCGCGCCGTCCACCATGCTCAGGATACGCTCCACCTCGCCGCCGAAATCGGCGTGGCCGGGGGTGTCCACGATGTTGATGCGGGTGTCCTTCCAGACCACCGAGGTCGCCTTGGCCAGGATGGTGATGCCGCGCTCCTTCTCGAGGTCGTTGGAATCCATCGCGCGCTCTTCCACGCGCTGGTTCTCGCGGAAGGCGCCGGACTGCTGGAGCAGCTTGTCGACGAGGGTGGTTTTGCCATGGTCGACGTGTGCGATGATGGCGATATTGCGTAGTTTCATACGGGGTCTTTCAAAGCAAAGCGGCCCGGCACGCGGCAAGCGTAGCCGCGCCCCTGGCTCGTACCGGGCGGAAATCTGATGCGCTGCAATATAATGATTACTCTGCGGCGGCAATAGGGCGGCCTGGCAGATCGGCCCCAGGAGGCCAAAAAAGCTCCCGCTACATCGTTTCTCGGATGGAGGTTTGTCGACGGCAGCGGAACGAGCCGAAACAGCCGCCCAATCCTTAAAAGCCGCCCTGGACGTAGGATCGGCGGGTCCGGAACCGCCAATCCGGGCGGATGCTGCGCACCATCATCATCTCGCCGAGGTTTTCGGGCGTCAGGAGCCCGATGAGCCGCTGATCCCGGTTCAGGACCAGAAGGGCAGGGGCCCTCGTCTTGTTGAGCAGGGCGACGGCGGCATCGAAAGGCTGCCAATCCAGGATCGTCGGCAGGTCCTGGCTCATCACGTCCAGCACCGGCGTCGCGGGTCCGCCCTGCCGCAGCGCCACGATCAGGCCGTCGCGGGTCAGGAGACCGCGCGGCATCCCTGCGCCGTCCACCACCGGAAACTCCTTCTGCGAGGTGCGCAGCATCAGGTCCACGGCATCGTCCAGGGTCGAGGAGGTGGAGAGCGTCTCGACCGGGCTGATCATGCCCGCATGCACGGGCAGCCCCTGGGTTGCGCCCCGGAAGGACACGTCCTGCGCTTCGGCCGAGGCGGCGAGATAGATGAAGAGGGCGATGATGATCAGCATCGGATTCCAGAACAGCCCGAGGAACGCGAACAGGAAGGCCGCACCCTGGCCGATCCGCGCCGCGACGCGCGTGGCCTCCGCATAGTTCATGCGCATGGCCAAGGCCGCGCGCAGCACCCGGCCGCCATCCATGGGGAAGGCGGGGATCATGTTGAACACCACGAGAAAGATGTTGGCGGCGGCCAGCCGCATCATGAGACCGGCGCGCGGATTTTCGAGCTCCGTCATCGCGGCGGTGTCGAGGCTGAATCCGAGAAAGAGAATGATCGCGCCTGCGATCACCACGTTCACCAGGGGACCTGCGATCGCGACCACCAGCTCCTCGCGGGGATTGTCGGGAATGCGCTCGAGGCTCGCCACGCCGCCGATGGGCCAGAGCGTCACCTCGGGCGTGTTGATGCCGTAGCGCTTGGCCGCGAAGATGTGTCCGAATTCATGGGCCAGCACGCAGGCAAAGAGCAGCACCATGAACAGCACGCCTTCGACGGCTGCCGCCTGCCCGCCTGAGCGCCACTGCCCCGCGCCGATCCAGACCAGAAACAGCAGGAAGGTCACATGAATGCGCACCATGGTACCGGCAATGCGCGCGACAGGAATGGACCAGGGCATGAGGATCTCCAAACAGGCCTTCCGATGCTCAAGGTAGGGCAAGGGAGAGATTGCGGAAGTCAGGAGAAGTACGGGCAGCGAGCAGAAATCCGGTCGGAATTGTCAAAGAGCATGCAGCAGCGGCCTCGGAGCCGTGCGGCATTCCGAGGGTGATCGGTCGAGGGGGCGCGAGGAGCGGTCCGGCTCGATCTGAGGTATAAGCGTGGAACCGAACGGCTCCTCGCGCACGGCTTTTTTTAGGCGGACAGGCGGCACCGGCTCCGTCAACCGCCGCAAGCGGACACCGCAGCAGTCGCGTTTCGACCTGCGGGCGGCTTGTGACCGATCCGAGCCCGACTTGCACAGCCTGGGCCTCCCGTCGAGTCGATCTGCGTCGGATCTCCTCACGGGACCGCTCCCGACCCCGCAGTCACGACGCCTCGCGAGCGCGCCCCCGGCAGGTCGGGATGCAGCAGATGTAACTCAGTTTAGGCATATTGTCAAGAACAGAGTGAGAACATGTTCCGGCTGCACCCTCCCGCCTGCCGCAGCCTCTCGCGTCATCCCCGGCCGTGGGCCGGGGATCCACGTCTTCATGGCTCAGCGGGTCCAAGACGGGGAGGGCCGCATCAGGTGCGGCCATGCCGGTGGAGGGGGCGGCACAAAGCAACAGGACTGGAATGACGGGGAGAGCGGCTGTGACCTTCTGCTCGCCGCCTCGCTTGAGAGGACCGGGTACCTCCAGTTGAGCTGACAGCCGGGAAGCCCGGCTGGCGCTCTCCCCCTCTGCCCGCAATGCTCCTCGTCTTGGCCCTATTGACTCTGCGGGACCGGGGCGCTGGCTGCCACACGCCAGACGGTATTGCCCGCATCATCGGCGATGAGGAGGGCGCCGGTGCCGTCGATGGTAACTCCGACGGGCCGGCCGCGGGCCTGGTCACCCTCCAGGAACCCGGTGACCACATCCTGCGCCTTGCCGGTTGGCCTGCCGTTCTCGAAGGGCACATAGACCACCTTGTAGCCATTGAAGGTATTCCGGTTCCAGCTGCCGTGCTCGCCGATGAAGGCGCCGTTCCCATAAGGCTCCGGCAGGCTCGAATTCATCGAGAAGGTCAGGCCGAGCGCCGCGACATGACTGGACAGGGCGTAGTCGGGCTTGATCGCTTGTCCCACCATATCCGGTCGCGGCGGGTGCACCCGCTTGTCCACGTGGTTGCCATAATAGCTCCACGGCCAGCCGTAGAAGCCGCCCTCCTGCACGGAGGTCAGGTAATCCGGCACGAGATTGGGGCCGAGTTCGTCGCGCTCGTTCACGACCGTCCAAAGGATTCCGGTTTCGGGATGGAACGTCAGACCGTTCGGGTTGCGCAGGCCGGAAGCGTAGACCCGGACAGCGCCTGTCGCGCGGTCCACCTGCCAGATCGCGGCCCGGCCCTTCTCGGCCTCGAGCCCGCGCTCACCCGCATTCGAGTTGGAGCCGACCGAGGCATAGAGAAAGCGCCCATCGGGGCTCAATGCCAGATCCTTGGTCCAATGGTGGTTGATCGGCCCTCCCGGAAGCGGCGCCAGCTCCTTCGGCTCAGCCGTGATCTTCGTCTCTCCGAGCTGGTAGGGATAGGCCAGGATCGCATCGGCTGCGGCCACGTAGAGCGTGCCGTCGCGCCAAACGACACCGAAGGGCGAGTTGAGCCCCGTCAGCAGGTCCCTGCGCTCGTCGACCTGCCCGTCGCGGTTCGTGTCCCGCAGAAGCGTGATCAGATTGCTCTTTTTCTGCGGCTCGCCGCCGCCGCCCTTGGCAATCGACATGATCCATTCGCGGATCACGTCCTTGGGCCGGGCCAACGGCTTGCCTTCGGGTGCGCGCGATTGCACGACGAGCACGTCGCCGTTCGGCAGCGTGCGCACCAGGCGCGGGTTGACGAGGTCCTTGGCGTAGGCCGTCACCGTGAGGCCCTGGGGGACCCTCGGCGTCTGACCCTCTTTCCAGCCGACGACCTCGGCCACCTTCAGGTCGGGCATGAGCTCCGCGCTGGGCTCCGGCAGGACCGGATCGGGGCCAATCTGGCTGAGGACGTCGAAGTTTTCATTGCCGCCGTTGCAGCCGCCGAGCGCGAGGAGACAGAGTCCGGCGATGACGGCGCAAGGCCGTCGGAAGCGATCAGTCATAGGTGCGCACTCCCCCGCCAGGACCATGAGCAAACGAGGTGCCAAGCCAGACCGTTACGAGCATGGCCAGCACCGTCAGAGCCGAGAGAGTGAGCCCCCAGGGCATGATCGCGGTCCAGCCATCGGCCGCATGCACCAGATTGTTGAAGAAAGCCAGGACCAGCACGATGAGAGTGCCGATGACGGGAGGCCAGCCAAACCTCACCGCGCGGGTTCCGAAGCGGACCAGGACATGGATTGCACCGAAAACAGCCGCAGCGACGCCAAAGACGATGCCCGCCAACAGCAGCCAAGTGGAGAACTCCAGCCACATCAGATAGGACGTCCGCCAGTAGGTGATGTCCGTCACGAGCGCGAGCGTGAAGCAGGCGATGGGAAAGGACGCCAGGATCGTGTGGATCGTGTGTCCGGCAATCGCGGCGGTCGATGGCGGATGCTGGACATGGGACGCCGGCATCGGGTCTCCCTCAATCGATGAGACTCTCTGTCTACGGCCGAGATTCGGTTAAGTTCCCCGTTCTCCTCCGAGGGTGCCGTCACATTCACGAGATGGGAGCGATGGGTCACCGGGCGGGATAAATGAAGCGTGCGCCAAAAACGAAAATGGCCGGGACATGCCCGGCCATGATGCGGTACGCCGCATCGGACGTTCTCAAACCCGCTCAAGCCGCCGATATGGTTCTGTCGGCAGGGTGATGGAAATCGGGTCGCCTGCGTAAACCTCTCCGCCTGCCAGCACGATCCCCATCACGCCCGCCTTGCGGACGAGCTGGCCTTCGCCGTCGCGGTCGAGAACCGCCGCCATAAGGCCTTTCCGAAAGCGGTCGATCTGAACGCAAGGATTGCGCAGGCCCGTCAATTCCACCATGGCGGATGAGCCGATGTGCAGCTTGGTGCCGACAGGAAGATTGAGAAGATCGATGCCGCGTGTGGTGATGTTCTCGCCCATCTCTCCCGGCGCGACGGGGAAGCCTTTCGCGGCAAGCTCGTCGAACAATTCGGCGTGGATGAGATGAACCTGGCGCAGGTTTGCTTGCGTGGGATCGACTTTCACGCGCGAGCGGTGCTTCACCGTTTCTCCCGCGTGAGCGTCACCTTCGATGCCGAGATCGGCCATGAGCCGGATGCTCTCCGCATTCGGCTTGGAAAAGGAATGCGTCGGGCTGCGGCTGACGGCAACGACCGACGCATTCATTGTCTCAAAGCCCCAGCTTCTTCTTGCGCTGGGCCAGCGTGCGCAGGCGCAGGGCGTTGAGCTTGATGAAGCCCGCGGCGTCGCGGTGGTCGTAGGCCACGGCGCCTTCCTCGAAGGTCACGAGATCCTGGTCGTAGAGGGTATAGGGGCTCTCACGGCCGATGAGGTGGACGCCGCCCTTGTAGAGCTTGAGCGTCACTTCGCCGGTGACGAATTCTTGGCTTTTGTCGATCAGCGCCTGGAGCATCTCGCGCTCCGGCGAGAACCAGAAGCCGTTGTAGACGAGCTCGGCATATTTCGGCATCAGCTCGTCCTTCAGGTGCGCCGCGCCGCGGTCGAGGGTGATCGACTCGATGCCGCGATGGGCGAGGTGAAGGATCGTGCCGCCGGGGGTCTCGTACATGCCGCGGCTCTTCATGCCCACGAAGCGATTCTCGACGAGATCGAGACGGCCGATGCCGTTGAGGCGCCCCAGCTCGTTGAGCTTCGCGAGAAGGTCGGCCGGACCCATCTTCTGGCCGTCGATGGCGACCGGGTCGCCTTTCTGGAACTCGATCTTGATCACGGTCGGCTTCTCGGGGGCCGTCTCCGGATCGTTGGTGCGCGAATAGACGTAATCCGGCACTTCCAGGGACGGATCTTCCAGCACCTTGCCCTCGGAGGAGGCGTGCAGGAGGTTCGCGTCGACGGAGAACGGGGCCTCGCCGCGCTTGTCCTTGGCGATCGGAATCTGATGAGCCTCGGCAAAGGCGATCAGCTGCTCGCGGGAGCGCAGATCCCACTCGCGCCAGGGGGCGATCACCGTCACGTCGGGCTTCAGCGCATAATAGCCGAGCTCGAAGCGCACCTGGTCGTTGCCCTTGCCGGTCGCGCCGTGAGCGACCGCATCGGCGCCGACCTTCTCGGCGATCTCGATCTGCTTCTTGGCGATCAGCGGACGGGCGATGGAGGTGCCGAGGAGGTACAGGCCCTCGTACTGCGCATTGGCGCGGAACATTGGGAAGACGTAATCGCGCACGAACTCGTCGCGCAGATCCTCGATGAAGATGTTCTCCGGCTTGATGCCCAGCAACTCGGCCTTCTTGCGGGCGGGCTCCAGCTCCTCGCCCTGGCCGAGATCGGCGGTAAAGGTCACCACCTCGCAGCCATAGGTGGTCTGCAGCCACTTGAGGATGATGGAGGTGTCGAGGCCGCCGGAATAGGCGAGCACGACCTTGTTCACGCGCTTCTCAGCCATGGTCGAAGTTCCAATGATAAAGGTTCCCGCGACTTAGCCGGGAAGGCTTTTGAGCGCAACGGCAAAAGCTTTAAGTGCGACATGCTTATGGGGCATTCCTGCCTACCAAAAGGGATGCCTATCCAAGAACCGAGGGATGCCTTAGCTCCTCTTTGCCTCAAGGGAAGGAGAGGTGCCCATGGTCCGTCGTCCGCAATGCGAGTTCTGGTACGAATTCGCCTCCACCTATTCCTATCTTGCCGCCATGCGCATCGAGCCGCTGGCGGAGGCAGCGGGCGTCGAGCTCGTCTGGCGGCCGTTTCTCCTAGGTCCCGTCTTCAAGGCGCAGGGGTGGGACACCTCGCCCTTCAACCTCTATCCGGCCAAGGGGCGGTACATGTGGCGGGACATGGAGCGCGAGGCCGTGCGCTTCGGTCTTCCCTTCTACAGGCCCAGTCCTTTCCCGCAGAACGGGCTGCTTGCCGCCCGCATCGCCCTCACCGGCCTCGACCGGGGCTGGACGCCGGTCTTCACCAAGGCGGTCTACACGGCCGAGTTCGGGGAGGGGCGGGACATCTCCGACCAAGAGGTGCTCTCCGGCATCCTGGCGGGTCTGGGCCTCGACCCGGAGGAGGTCATTGCGGACGCCCAATCGGACACCAACAAGACCCGCCTGCGGCGCCTGAACGACGAGGCGCTCTCCCGCGGCATCTTCGGCGCACCGACCTTCTTCGCCGAGGACGGCGAGATGTTCTGGGGCAATGACCGGCTCGAACAGGCCCTCGACTGGGCCGTCACCCAGGCGAAGCGGTCGGAGATTCCTCTCTAGCGCATCGTGCGGACCCGAAGGGCCGCGTCAGCGAAAAGTGGATCCGGTTTTCCGCACGATGCGCTCACTAAGTGAGATAGCATCGGATGGATCCCAAAAGTGCAAGTTCACTTTTGGGTCCGATGCTCTAGAAGGTCCCGGAGGCGCGGATGTGGCGAGTGCCTCTTTAGTCGCAAAGGACGAAGCGCCGCCGAGAGATTTTCCAGAAATATCAAAAATTTATATCAGGCCTAGCGGTGGTCGTCCGGCGGCATTCAGCCTGCTCGTTTGACCAAGCGTCCTGCCGGGCGTATGTCCGCAGCAACCATAACGGCCGCAGTGGACGCCAACGCTGCTGCTCCCCCTTCCAAAAAGCCTCTGCCCCTCCTTGAGCCATGCGCTTTCCGGCGCGGTGGAGCGCATCCCATTCTTGGAAAGAAAAATCCTCATGCTCATGCAGAATACGCTTGCGGATCGCAGGCAGCGCCTGAAATCGATCATCGGCGGCTCCGCCGGCAACATGGTCGAATGGTACGACTGGTACGTCTATTCCGCCTTTACCCTCTATTTCGCACCCATCTTCTTTCCCAAGGGCGACCAGACCGCTCAGCTTCTGAGCGCTGCAGCCGTGTTCGCCGTCGGCTTCGTCATGCGCCCCATCGGGGCCTGGATCATGGGCATCTACGCGGATCGCAAAGGCCGCAAGGCGGGCCTGACTCTCTCGGTCACGCTCATGTGCCTCGGTTCGCTCATGATCGCCGTGACCCCCGGCTACGAGAGCATCGGAACGCTCGCGCCCGTCATCCTGGTTCTGGCGCGCCTGATCCAGGGCATCAGCGTCGGCGGCGAGTACGGCGCCAGCGCCACCTATTTGAGCGAGATGGCCGGCAAGGACCGCCGCGGCTTCTTCTCGAGCTTCCAGTATGTCACGCTGATTTCCGGTCAGCTGCTGGCGCTGGGCGTGCTGCTGATCCTGCAGCAGGTCCTGCCCGAACAGGACCTCGAGGCCTGGGGCTGGCGCATTCCCTTCGCCATCGGCGGCGTTCTGGCCGTGCTCGTGTTCTATCTCCGCCGGGGTCTTTCCGAGACGCAATCCTACAAGAACGCTCAAGGCTCGAAGGAGCCCCGCTCCAGCGGCATGACGCTCTTCGTCAAATATCCGCGCCAGGCTTTCACGGTCATTGCGCTCACCGCCGGCGGCACGCTCGCCTTCTATGCCTACACTACCTACCTGCAGAAGTTCCTGGTCAACACTTCGGGCTTCGGGCGCGAGACGGCGAGCCAGATCACGGCGGCGGCCCTGTTCGTGTTCATGCTGCTGCAGCCGGTGGCGGGCGCCTTGTCGGACCGCATCGGGCGTAAGCCGATCATGGTGGGCTTCGGCATCTTCGGCGTGCTGTTCACCTACCTGATCTTCTCGACGCTTGCGGGCACCAGGGATCCCCTCATGGCCTTCGCCCTCGCGATGGGAGCCCTCGTGATCGTGACCGGCTACACCTCGATCAACGCGGTGGTGAAGGCCGAGATGTTCCCGGCCCATATCCGCGCGCTGGGCGTCGCGCTTCCCTATGCCATCGCCAATACGGTGTTCGGCGGCACGGCGGAATACGTGGCGCTCTGGTTCAAGCAGGCCGGCATCGAATACGGCTTCTTCGTGTACGTGACCGTGATGATCGGCCTGTCCCTCATCGTGTACCTGCGCATGAGGGACACCAAGCACCACAGCCAGATCCACGAGGATTGAGGCAGCCTTACCGCTCCATGGGCCTCTCAAGGCACTCGCCGGGAGGCTCATGGGGTTGAAAGCCTTGTGATCCAAGGCCATTTGCGATAAAGGAACGCCCATCAGACAGACATTGACGGTGTGCTGAGTTCGCGGGTGCGTGATGCGCGCCTTGTAAGCGTTCCGCTAAGGTCTTGATGATAAAAGCGTTTCCATCCGCCGGTGATACGCCGGCCCGCTTTCGAGTGGTATGCCTTGGACATGGCCCTAAAGGGGCGTCCCGGGCAGCGGCGGAGGGAGGCGATCCATTAACACCAGCCGCCGGCGTTGCCCCTTAAACGAGGGCCATTCAGGAGAACCTATGTCTGCAGCTTTCCAGCAGCCGAGCCGTGAAGATTTCGCCGCTCTGCTCGAAGAATCCTTCCGCACGTCCGAGATCAACGAAGGCTCGGTGGTGAAGGGCAAGGTGGTCGCCATCGAGAAGGATGTCGCGGTCATCGATATCGGCGCGAAGACCGAGGGTCGCGTCGCTCTGAAAGAATTCACCGGCCCCAACCGCGACCGTGAGATCAAGGTCGGCGATGAGGTCGAGGTTTATGTCGAGCGCATCGAGAATGCGCTGGGCGAGGCCGTCATCTCCCGTGACAAGGCCCGCCGCGAAGAGTCGTGGGTGAAGCTCGAGAAGGCCTTCGAGGCCGGCGAGCGCGTCAACGGCACCATCTTCAACCAGGTGAAGGGCGGCTACACGGTCGACCTCGACGGCGCCGTGGCGTTCCTGCCCCGCTCGCAGGTCGATATCCGTCCGGTCCGCGACGTCACCCCGCTCATGGGCGTGGCTCAGCCGTTCCAGATCCTCAAGATGGATCGCCGTCGCGGCAACATCGTCGTGTCGCGCCGCACGGTTCTCGAGGAGAGCCGCGCCGAGCAGCGCTCCGAGCTCGTGGCCAACCTCGAAGAGGGTCAGGTCATCGACGGCGTGGTCAAGAACATCACCGAGTACGGTGCGTTCGTTGATCTCGGCGGCATCGACGGCCTCCTGCACGTCACCGACATGGCATGGCGCCGCGTCAACCATCCGTCCGAGGTCGTAACCATCGGCCAGACGGTGAAGGTGAAGATCATCAAGATCAACCACGAGACGCACCGCATCTCGCTCGGCATCAAGCAGCTCCTGGCCGATCCGTGGGAAGGCATTGCCGCCCGCTACCCGGTCGGCGCCAAGCTGAAGGGCCGCGTCACGAACATCACCGATTACGGTGCGTTCGTTGAGCTCGAGCCCGGCATTGAAGGCCTGATCCACGTCTCCGAGATGTCCTGGACGAAGAAGAACGTTCACCCCGGCAAGATCATCTCCACCTCTCAGGAGGTTGAGGTCGTGATCCTCGAGGTCGATCAGGTGAAGCGCCGCATCTCGCTGGGTCTGAAGCAGACGCTGCAGAACCCGTGGGAAGCCTTCGCCGAGAAGCACCCTGTCGGCTCCGTCGTCGAGGGCGAGGTGAAGAACAAGACCGAGTTCGGTCTCTTCATCGGTCTCGAGAACGACGTCGACGGCATGGTCCACCTCTCGGACCTCGACTGGAACCGTCCGGGCGAGCAGGTCATCGACGAGTTCAAGAAGGGCGACATGGTTCGCGCTCAGGTTCTCGACGTCGACGTGGAGAAGGAGCGTATCTCGCTCGGCATCAAGCAGCTGGCGGGCGATCCCTTCGCCGAGGCCGGCGAGTTCAAGAAGGGCCAGGTCGTCACCTGCGAGGTTCTCGAGGTGAAGGACGGCGGCCTGGAGGTGAAGATCGTCGATACCGACCTCACCACCTTCATCAAGCGTTCGGAGCTCGCTCGCGACCGCGCCGATCAGCGTCCCGAGCGTTTCGCTCCGGGTGAGAAGATCGACGCCCGCGTCACGCAGTTCGACCGCAAGGCTCGCCGCGTCACCCTCTCCATCAAGGCCCTCGAGGTCGCTGAGGAGAAGGAGGCCATGGCTCAGTACGGCTCGACCGACTCGGGCGCGTCGCTCGGCGACATCCTGGGCGCGGCCCTCAACAAGGCCGGCAAGAAGTAATCTCTCTCTGATCGTCAGAGCGTGATGGATCCCCGGGCTCCGGCCCGGGGATTTTTTGTTTCAGGATGTCCTATCAGCTCTCGCTCTTCCCCTCCCCGCAAGGGGGAGGGAACATGCGCCACATCTTGCTTGTCCAATTCACAAAAAAGCCCCGCGCGATCCATCGCGCGGGTTTTTTGTTGGATGGATCTCTTGCCGCCCTATCTGCCTTCACGGCGCATCGTGCGGAACTGGAGGGCTGCGTCAGTGACCCGAAGGGCCGCGTCAGCGAAAAGCGGCCTCGGCTTTCCGCGCAACACGATGCGCTCCTTAAGGAATCGGGCATCGGAGGGATCCCAAAAGTGGTTTCCACTTTCGGGCCCGATGCTCTAGGGTGCTGCCTCCACACATCAGTGAACCGAGTTAGAGACGAACCGATGTCCATCGATGCCGAAGCCATTGCCGACCGCCGCCGTCTGCGCCGCAAGCTGTCTTTCTGGCGCATCGCGGGGTTCTCCGGGTTGATCGCTGCCGTCGCCGCCATCGGCTATGCTGCCGCGGACCGCATGGGCTATGGCGGCGTGCAGCAGCAGATCGCCCGCATCTCCGTCGACGGCCTGATCACGGGCAATCAGCAGCGCATGGCGGACCTCATGCAGCGGGTCGCGGATTCCAATCTCGTCTCCGGTGTCGTGATCTCCGTCAACAGCCCCGGCGGTACGACGACCGGCTCCGAGGAGCTCTACCGGAACATCCGCCGTCTCTCCGAGAAGAAGCCGGTCGTGACCTTCGTCGATGGCACGGCCGCTTCCGGCGGCTACATCACGGCCATTGCCTCGGACTACATCGTCGCCCGCGAAACCTCGCTCGTGGGCTCCATCGGCGTGCTGTTCCAGTATCCCGATCTCTCGGGACTGCTGAACACGGTCGGCGTGAAGGTGGAGGAGGTGAAGTCCTCGCCGCTCAAGGCGGAGCCCAGCCCTTTCAAGCCCACGAGCCCGGAAGCCCGAGCGGCCCTCCAGCACGTGGTGGGCGATACCTATGACTGGTTCAAGAACCTCGTTCGCGAGCGTCGCCGCCTGAACGAGGGCGAGCTTGCCGCGGCCTCGACAGGCCAGGTCTTCAACGGTCGTCAGGGCCTGCCCATGAAGCTCGTGGACAAGGTTGGCGGCGAGCGTGACGCCGTCGCCTGGCTGGAGCAGGAGCGAAAGGTTCCGAAGGATCTGCCGATTCGGGATTGGAAGCCGCGCTCCGACCGGGATATTTCCCTGTTTGCCATGGCGGCGACGGCTGTCGACCTCCTGGGTTTCGAGAAAGTGGCCGAAGCCCTGCGCAGGACGGAGGCTCATGCTGGGATTGCCCAGCTTGACGGTCTGCTGGTCGTCTGGCAACCTTCCGAAAAATAAAAGCACCATCAAAGATATAGCTTCTCATGATCAAGTCAGAACTCGTGCTCAAAATCGCTGAGCAGAACCCGCATTTGTATCAGCGCGACGTGGAGAAGATCGTGAATGCGATCCTCGACACCATTGCCGATGCGCTGGCTCGCGGCGATCGGGTGGAGCTGCGCGGCTTCGGCGCGTTTTCGGTGAAGAAGCGCGATGCCCGGACGGGCCGCAACCCGCGCACGGGCGAATCCGTTTCGATCTCCGAAAAGGTTGTTCCTGTCTTCAAGACGGGTAAGGAAATGCGTCAGCGGCTCAATGCTCCGGCATCCAAGGTGATGAAGGCGGCTGCCGCGCAATAACGATTGAAGAGGCGCTCGTGATTCGCTTCCTGAAGGCACTCATTCTCCTGCCGATTGCGATTCTGGTGATTCTGCTGGCGGTGGCGAACCGCGCGCCGGTGACCCTGTCGCTGGATCCGTTCTCGCAGGAGGCACCTGAATTCGCGATGCAGTTGCCCCTCTTCGCCGTGATCTTCGCCGCCGTCATGGTGGGCGTCGTGATCGGCGGCATGGCGAGCTGGCTCGCCCAGGGCAAAACCCGCAAGGCCCGCCGTCGCTACCGCCGCGAGGCGGACCAGCTGCGCCACGAGACCGAGCGCCTGCGCAGCCAGAATACGGCGGCCGGCCTGCCTGCAACGCTGCCGTCTCCGCAATCATCCCGATTCCAGGCTCTCTAGAGCGTCCCCTCGTCCATGCGCGTCATTTCTTCCGCCGAGATTGATCGGGCCCTCACCTTTCCTGCTCTGGTCGATGCTCTGAGCGATGCCTTTCGGGGCGATATGGTCACGCCTGTCCGGCATCACCATGAGATCGAGCGCGCGGGTTCTCATGGAACGCTGCTGCTGATGCCGGCTTGGACGGGCCCCGCCACGCAGGACGGCTTCGTCGGCGTGAAGGTGGTCTCCGTATTCCCGGAGAACGGCAAGAGGAACCTGCCGAGCGTCATGGGCTCCTATCTGCTCATGGATGGCGAGACGGGCCAGCCCGTAGCGGTGCTCGACGGCACGCGGCTCACCGTCTGGCGGACCGCCGCCGCCTCGGCGCTCGCCGCGCGGCATCTCGCGCGTCCAGACGCGAGCCGCATGGTGATGGTGGGGGCGGGGGCGCTTGCACCCTTCATCATCCGGGCCCATATGAGCCAAAGGCCCATCCGGGAGGTTCGCTTATGGAACCACCGGCCCGAGAGGGCTGAAAACATGGCGGCCGAGCTTCGTGCCGAGGGGCTCCCCGTCACGGCCGTGACGGACCTCGAAGCGGCTTTGCGTGAGGCCGATCTGGTCTCCTGCGCCACGCTTTCCACCGCACCCATCGTGAAGGGCGCGTGGCTCAAGGAGGGGGCGCATCTCGATCTCGTCGGCGCCTTCAATCTGAAGATGCGCGAGGCTGACGATGAGGCCCTGCGCCGCGGCCAGGTCTATGTCGATACCGATGCCGCCAAGACCGAGGGTGGGGACGTGGCCGTCTCTCTCCGGGAGGGCGCTATTTCGGAGGGCCATGTCCGTGGCTCGCTGTTCGAGCTTTGCCGCAACCCGCCGCAGCGGAGCGACAAGGCGATCACCGTGTTCAAGTCTGTGGGCTCGGCGCTGGAGGATCTGGCTGCGGCAATGCTGGTATGGCGCTCAGCATCCAAACCATCGTAAAATGAAACAATGAATAACCTGATCAAGATCTGCGGGCTCTCGACCCCCGAAACCCTGGCTGCTGCGTTGGATGCCGGCGCGGACATGGTGGGATTCGTGCGCTTTCCGAAGAGCCCGCGCCATGTCACTCTCGATCTCGGCCATCGCCTCTCGCTGCAGGCGAAGGGCCGCGCCCTGCGCGTCGTGCTGCTGGTCGACCCCGGCGACGAGGATATCGCGCAGGCCATCGAGGCCATCAACCCTGACCTGATTCAGCTGCATGGGAGCGAGAGTCCCGAGCGCGTTGCCGAGATCCGCTCCATGATTCACCGCCCGGTCATGAAGGCCCTCGGCGTCGCGCAGAAGAGCGATCTGAAGGCGCTTGCTCCCTATGCGAAGGAGGCCGAGCATATCCTGCTCGATGCCAAGCCGCCTCGGACGGCGAATGCGCTTCCCGGCGGCAACGGCGTGTCCTTCGACTGGAGGCTTCTGAACGGGCTTGACCCGGCTCTCCCCATCATGTTGTCAGGGGGCCTCAACCCCGACAACGTGGCGGAGGCCATCAGGCTCACCAGGCCCAAGGCCGTCGACGTCTCGTCGGGGGTGGAAAGCGGACCGGGTTTGAAGGACCCGGCAAGGATCGAAGCCTTCATCAAGGCAGCCCGGACAGCATTCGCTGCCCAGAATTTTTAAGGCAGAGGACAGGCCGTGTCAGCTCAAGCTCAACCCAATTCCTTCCGCACCGGTCCCGACGAGCGCGGGCATTTCGGCCAGTTCGGCGGACGCTTCGTCGCCGAGACCCTGATGCCGAACATCCTCGAACTGGAGAAGGCCTACAACGAGGCCAAGAACGATCCGGCCTTCCATGCCGACATGGAGTATTTCTCCAAGCACTATATCGGACGTCCGAGCCCGCTTTATTTCGCGGAGCGCATGACAGAGCATCTTCGTGAGGTTTCTACGGCCTCCGGCCTATCGGGCGGCGCGAAGATCTATTTCAAGCGCGAAGAGCTGAACCATACCGGCGCGCACAAGGTGAACAACGTGCTGGGCCAGATCCTTCTCGCCCGCCGCATGGGCAAGAAGCGCATCATCGCCGAAACGGGCGCCGGTCAGCACGGCGTCGCGACCGCGACCCTCTGCGCGCGCTTCGGGCTCGAATGCATCGTCTATATGGGCGCAGTCGACGTGGAGCGGCAGAAGCCGAACGTCTTCCGGATGAACATGCTGGGCGCCAAGGTCGTGCCGGTGCAGTCCGGCACGAAGACGCTGAAGGATGCCATGAACGAGGCCCTGCGCGACTGGGTCACCAACGTCGCCGACACGTTCTACTGCATCGGCACGGTCGCCGGCCCGCATCCCTATCCCGCCATGGTGCGCGACTTCCAGTGCGTGATCGGCGAGGAGACCCGCAAGCAGATGATGGAGATGGAGGGCCGCCTGCCGGATTCGCTCGTCGCCTGCATCGGCGGCGGATCGAACGCGATCGGCCTGTTCCACCCCTTCCTTGACGACAAGACCGTGGAAATCTACGGCGTCGAGGCGGCGGGCCATGGTCTCGACAAGCTCCATGCGGCCTCGCTCTCCGGCGGCCGCCCCGGCGTGCTGCACGGCAACCGCACCTATCTGCTCATGAACCAGGACGGGCAGATCCAGGATGCGCACTCCATCTCCGCCGGCCTCGACTATCCCGGCATCGGCCCCGAACACGCATGGCTCCACGAAATGGGCCGCGTGACATACATCTCCGCCACGGACGACGAGGCGCTGGAAGCCTTCCAGCTCTGCTCGCGGCTCGAGGGCATCCTGCCCGCCCTGGAGCCCAGCCACGCGCTCGCCAAGGTCATGGAACTCGCGCCGAAGAAGCCGAAGGACCACCTGATGGTGGTCAACATCAGCGGCCGCGGCGACAAGGATCTGTTCCAGATCGCCGAGCATCTGGGGAACAGGATCGCCTGAGATCTCTTCCGTCATGGCCGGGCTTGACCCGGCCATCCATGTCTTGGGAATCGTAGCGCCAGAAGACGTGGATACCCGCGACGAGCGCGGGCATGACGGTGGTGTTGAATCGGTTTCACCCTGCCTTCCTCCCATGCTAAAGACCCCGCCATGACCAAGCGCATCGAAGCCCGTTTTGAACAATGCCGTGCGGAAGGCCGCGCCGCTCTCGTCACCTATGTGATGGCGGGCGACCCGGACCCGGAAACCTCGCTGGCCATCCTGAAAAGCCTTCCCAAGGCTGGCGCCGACATCGTGGAGTTCGGCCTGCCCTTCACCGATCCCATGGCCGACGGCCCGGCGATTCAGGCAGCGGGTCTCAGGGCCCTGAAGGTCGGTCAGGACACGGTCAAGACCCTCGACCTCATCCGTCGCTTCCGGGCCGAGGACCAGGACACGCCCGTGATCCTCATGGGCTATTTCAACCCGATCTTCGTCTACGGCGTCGACCGCTTCCTCGCGGACGCCAAGGACGCCGGCGTCGACGGCCTGATCGTGGTGGATCTTCCGCCGGAGGAGGACGACGAGCTCTGCCTGCCGGCCCTGAAGGCGGGCCTCGCCTTCATTCGCCTTGCGACTCCGACCACGGACGACAAGCGCCTCCCGGCGGTGCTCGCCAATACGGCAGGGTTCGTTTATTACGTTTCCATCACCGGCATCACCGGCGCGGCGACCCCGGATTTCGGCAAGGTCGCCTCGGCGGTGGAGCGCATCAAGCATCACACGCCTCTTCCCGTCGTGGTGGGCTTCGGCGTAAAGAGCGGCGCTCATGCGGCGGCGGTGGCCAAGGGCGCCGACGGCGTGGTGGTGGGCTCGGCCCTCATCGACGTGCTGAAGGGCACGTTGGACGATCAGGACCGCGCCACCTCGCGCACGGTCGAGGCCGTCACCACCTTGGTGAAGGAATTGAGCGAAGGTGTGCGTTCGGTCTCGAAGCGCGCGGCCGCGTAAAACTGCAAGGGATCTCGTCCCGAGGAGCCGCAAAGCGGCGTCTCGGGATAAGTCCAGTAGGCGCTGGAGACGCCCCCGTCCTTCGAGATGGCCTTACAGGCCTCCTCAGGATGAGGGCTCAAGAGGCGCCTCTGAAAGGAAGTAAACGATGAACTGGATTTCCGAAGTCGTCCGTCCGAAGATCAAGACGCTCTTCAAGCGCGAGACGCCGGACAATCTCTGGATCAAGTGCCCGGATACGGGACAGGTCGTGTTCCACAAGGACGTGGAGGCGAACCAGTGGGTGATCCCCGGCTCCAACCACCACATGCGGATTTCCGCCACGCAGCGCTTGGCTCTCATGTTCGACGGCGGCACCTGGCTCGATGTGCCGCTGCCGGAAGTGCCTGTCGATCCGTTGAAGTTCCGCGACGAGAAGAAGTATATCGACCGCCTGAAGGATGCCCGCACCAAGACCGGCCAGCAGGATGCCTTCAAGGTGGGCTTCGGCCGCGTCGAAGAGCTGCCGATGACCATTGCCGTGCAGGATTTCGGCTTCATGGGCGGCTCGCTCGGCATGGCGGCGGGTGAGGCCTTCATCAAGGGGGCCGAGACCGCGCTCGACAAGAAGACGCCTTTCGTGCTCTTCGCCGGTTCCGGCGGCGCGCGCATGCAGGAGGGCATTCTCTCCCTCATGCAGATGCCGCGCACCACGGTGGCGATCCGCCGCCTGCGCGATGCGCGTCTGCCCTACATCGTCGTGCTGACGAATCCCACCACCGGCGGCGTCACCGCGTCCTACGCGATGCTGGGCGACGTGCATCTCGCCGAACCCGGCGCTCTCATCGGCTTTGCCGGTCCGCGTGTGATCGAGCAGACCATCCGCGAGAAGCTGCCCGACGGCTTCCAGCGCTCCGAATACCTGAAGGAGCACGGCATGGTGGACATGGTGGTGCATCGCCACGACCTGAAGCCGACGATTGCCCGCCTGTCGCGTCTGTTCATGAAAGCCCCGGCGGCTGCTCCGACCTCAGGCACGTCCACGACCGCTGTTGCGGCTGCGGCTGAGTAAGCGAGGACAGGGCGTTGGACTCATCCGATGCGCTGATTGCGCGCTTTCTCGCCCTGCACCCGAAGACCATCGACCTGTCGCTCGGGCGCATTCAGCGGCTCCTGAAGCAGCTGGGAAACCCTGAGCGCCGTCTGCCGCCCGTGATCCATGTGGCCGGCACCAACGGCAAGGGCTCCACCATCGCCTTCATGCGGGCGATTCTGGAAAGCGCGGGCCTTGCCGTTCACGTCTATACCTCGCCCCATCTCGTACGCTTTCATGAGCGCATTCGCCTCGGGCGCTTCGGCGGTGGGCATTACGTGACCGAGGATCGTCTCGTCGAAGCCTTCCGCCGCTGCGAGGCGGTGAATGCGGGCGAACCGATCACGGTGTTCGAGATCACCACCGCCGCGGCGCTCCTCATCTTCGCCGAGGAGCCTGCCGACGTACTGCTGCTCGAAGTGGGATTGGGCGGACGCTTCGATGCCACGAATGTGATCGACAAGCCTGCGGCCGCCGTCGTCACGCCGATCGGTCACGATCACGCGGAATATCTCGGCACGACCTTGCAGGCCATCGCCAGGGAGAAGGCTGGCATCTTCAAGCGCGGATGCCCGGCGATCATCGCGCCGCAGGATTACGTGGAGGCCGATCAGACCCTTTGCAGCGAGGCGGAACGCATCGGTGCCTCGCCTGTGCTCGTCGGCCAGCAGGATTTCTCCGTACATGAGGAGGGCGGTCGCCTCGTCTATCAGGACGAAAAAGGCCTGCTCGATCTGCCGCGTCCCAAGCTCGTCGGGCGTCATCAATTCACCAATGCCGGCACGGCGATTGCAGCCTTGCGCGCAGCAGGTTTCGAGAAGTTCGAAACCTCCGCTTTCGAAGCAGGCCTCACCCGGGCGGAATGGCCCGGGCGTTTGCAACGTCTCTCGAAAGGCCGTCTGCCGGAGATCGTGCCTGAAGGCTGCGAGCTGTGGCTCGACGGCGGCCACAACGCGGACGGCGGGCGCGTTCTCGCCGCCGCCATGGCCGATCAGAGCGAGCGCTCCGATGCGCCTCTCGTGCTGATCACCGGCATGCTCGGCACAAAGGACGCCCGAGCCTTCTTCAAGAACTTTTCAGGTCTCGCGCGCGAGGTAATCGCGGTGCCGATTGCGGGCCAGATCGCGGCGCGCCCGGCGGAGGAGGTGGCGGCGATTGCGGGAAGCGTGGGGCTGACCACCTCCGTCGCGTCGAGCGTCGAATCCGCGCTCGCCTCGCTCCACAACTACGTTTGGGACCGCCCGCCCCGTGTCCTGATCTGCGGCTCGCTCTATCTGGCAGGAGAAGTGCTGGCAGCCAATGGAACGCTGCCTGAATAGGAAAAGCGGCCATGGCCACCAAAATCTACGTCAACCTGCCGGTGAAGGACCTTCAGCGGTCGGTGCGCTTTTTCAAAGCCATGGGCTTTGGCCTCAATCCCGAATTCTCTGACGAGAGCGCCGCCTGCATGGTGATCGCGGACAATATTTTCGTCATGCTGCTGACCGAGGCGAAGTTCCGGGAATTCTCCCGCAGGCCTGTTGCCGACGCCTCCAAGATGGCCGAGATGCTCACCTCGCTTTCCGTGGAGAGCAGGGCGCGGGTCAATCAGCTCGTGAACAAGGCCTTGGCGCAGGGCGGCCGAGAAGTGCGCGAGCCGGAAGATCACGGCTTCATGTTCGGGCGCAGCTTCAGCGACCTCGACGGACACATCTGGGAGATCATCTACATGGCTCCAGATGCCATTTAAGACCAATCCCATTGATCAGAACTGATGTGCCCGATCGCGCAGGCCGAGACATGATGGTCCAGAGGTGTGGGGCAGCTTTTGAAGCAGTTTGATCATAGCGCATCGTGCGGCCCCGAAGGGCCGCGTCAGCGAAAAGTGGGCCCGGTTTTCCGCTCCGAACGATGCGCCGCTTAAACAGGAGCATCGGATCGAATCCCAAAAGGGGATTCCACTTTCTTCGTCCGAGGCTCTAGTCTGCAAGTAACATGGGCAAGGACCTTAAGTTCACAATCCCGCTATGGCTGACACGGCAGATACCGCTCACGTCATGATTCGGCCGCCGCTTGCATGGGGGCTTGCCGTCCTTGCCGGGTTTGCGCTCAATGGGCTCGTGCCCTTGCCGTTCCTGCCAACCGACCTGCCTGCAGGCTGGCTTGGCGCGATGGTGTTCGTCTTCGGACTGGCGCTGGTCGCCTGGGCCATCGTGACGATGACCAGGGCCGGTTCGAACGTCCCCACCAATCGGCCGACCACCACCATCGTCGAGACGGGGCCGTACCGCTTTACGCGCAATCCCATCTACCTCGGCATGTTCCTGGGTCTGATCGGCTTGAGCATCGCATTCGACAATCTCTGGCTGCTGCTGATGCTGGTACCCTTCGCGATCATCATCCGCTACGGCGTCGTGGCTCGCGAAGAAGTCTATCTCGAGCGCAAGTTCGGCGATGTCTACCGTGGCTATCGCGCGCGTGTACGGCGCTGGCTGTAGCGCCACCCTGATGAATCTGCGCTCGATCCGATAGCCCCTTTGCGCATTTGCCAATCCGGTCCTTGAGGCAGAACCTCCTTGGCGTCTGGAAACGATCCGCCCAATCAGGGAGGCGCGGGCACGTCCGGCGAGATGATCATGCCGCAATTCGTCACGGAGCGAAACATGCCTGGCGTGGGCAACGCGTCCGCCGAGGATTTGAAAGGAGCGTCGCAGACCTCGTGCGGGGTTCTGCGAGACCTCGGGCCCGAGATCCAATGGGTCCACAGTTACGTCACGGATGACAAGCTCTACTGCGTCTACCGCGCGCCGAACGAGGACATCATCCGCGAGCATGCCAAGCGGGGCGGATTCCCGGCGGATCGCATCTCGCGGGTCCGTACCATGATCGATCCCACGACGGCCGAGTAGATCGATCAAACGGAACAGAAAAAGGGGCCGGAAGGCCCCTTTTCATTCTCTCGCTCTGCGAGCGGTCAGGCCGAAGCCTGGATCCACTTGGTGAGGTCGCCCTTCGGGGCGGCGCCGATCTTCTGGGCCACCACCTGACCACCCTTGAACATCATGAGCGCCGGGATCGAGCGGATGCCGAGCTGCGAGGCGATCTGCGGGTTCTCGTCCACATTCACCTTCGCGATCTTCACCTTGCCGGCCATCTCGTTGGAGATCTCTTCCAGAGCCGGGCCGATCATGCGGCAGGGGCCGCACCACTCGGCCCAGAAATCGACCACGACGGGCTCGGAGGATTGCAGGACGTCCTGCGCGAAGCTTGCGTCGGTCACCTTAACGGTCGCCATCACATCACCTTTGAACTTTGATACAGCGACTCACCTGAGAGCCGCTCGACGATAGGGCCAAGGTAAGAACGGCCGTCGAGGGAATCAAGCAAGGGCTCTTTCCCTCACGCCGCTTTGATGAGGGTAAGAGCCGACTCAAGCTCCGGTTCCCTCAGTTCGTGGATCACCGGCCCCGCGGTCCAGACCAGGAAGGTTCGGATGCGTTTGTCCGGATAGATCTTGGAGAGGAGCGTCCGGTAAAGAGCAAGCTGGGCCACATAGGATCGAGGCGGCGGCTGACCGGGCCTGGGCGCCCGTGCCGTCGTCTTGAAATCCGCCACCAGGACCTCGTTCTCCAGGATGGCCAAGCGGTCGATCTGGCCGGAGACCATGAGTTCCCCTTGAGCTGTCAGAACCGTGCCCGCAATCGGAGCTTCGGCCCGGGAGCCAGGTCCGAAGAGGGTTTTGAGATCCTCATGCGCCAGGACGTCGAGCGCATTGGCGATGACCGATTCGCGCACCTCCGCGGGAAGGCGCGGCGCGCGGGCCCGCACATAGGCGCGCGCCATGGTTTCCCGATGCTCCGCCCCGAGGGCCGGCAGGCGTTCCAGCAAGGCATGGACCAGGGTCCCGCGAAGCCGCGCCTCGGGGGCATAGGGGCCATCACCCGGCCGCGTCATGCGCTCGGCGGCTCCCAGGGCGCTCGAGGGGCGGATCGGGGGCAGGGGCTCGGGTTCGGGTTGGGCGGGAAGGGTGAGCCACTCCGGCACCTCGAAGGGCTCGAGCGGCGCGATATCCGATTCGGCGGCGAGCGTGCGCGCGAGCGGCGAACCTTCGCGCCAGAGCTCGATCGGACCGTAAGGCGCTTCGCCACGCTCCAGGCCGCCCGCCTTTTCGACGAGCCCGTGACGGATCATCTCGCACCAGGCATTGTGCGGGTCTTCGTTGCCGCTGGTGCGATATGGCGCAATGACCAGTCTGTCCTTGGCGCGAGTCATGGCCACGTAGAGCAGACGATTATGCTCCTCATACCCCTTCGCATGCAGGAGATCGCGCGCCTCTTGGACCAGGCTGCAATCCTCTTTTTTGCTTGGTGACCAGACGGGAATCGTCTCGCCCGTCTTGGTCTTCAGTTGCAGCAGCGGCGGATCGCGGCCCAGCACCTCGCAGCCGTCGATGAGAATGACGATGGGGGCTTCGAGACCTTTTGCGCCGTGCACCGTCATCACGCGCACTTCGTTGTTCACCGAATCGAGATCGCGCTTGATGGTGTGGGAGGCGGCTTCGAAACGGTTGAGGAAGACGGTGAGCGAAGGCGTCTCCGTCATTTCCGATTGATGCGCGAAGCACAGAAAAGCGTCGATGGCGTCACCCGCTTCGCTGCCCAAGCGCGCGACAAGCTGCGAGCGTCCACCACGCGGTCCGAGCAATGTGGCGAAGAAGCCGAAGGGGCCGTGCTGCGCGGCGAGTTCGCGCCACGCCTGCAGCGCCTCGCAACCACGCTTGGCTTTCGCATCGCCTGTTGCCGCATGACGTTGCAAGGCCGCATGCAGCGACTCGTCATCCGCGCGATCGGCTGCGATGCGGATGAGGTCATCATCGGTGAAGCCGACGAGCGGCGATTTCAGGGCCGTCGCGAGCGTCAGGTCATCATCCGGCAGCAAAGCTGCGCGGCCTGCGGCCACGAGATCGAGCACGGCGATGTGCTCGCCGATATTGAGCCGGTCCGCGCCCGCGACCGGTACACCTGCTTCCTTCAGCGCGCGGATCACGGCCTCGAAAGCGGCACCGCGCTTGCGCACGAGAACGAGCACATCGCCTGCCGTCCACACGCGGCCATTCTCGTCGCCCTTGGTGGTCCAGCACTTCACGGCCTGCGCGATGCGGCGCGCGACGACGACGGGCGGCGATTGCTGTTCGGGCTCGTCGACAGGCAGAACCCAGGCTTCCGGCTCTTCCTCGTCGGCGGGCGTTTCGGTGGGCCACAATTCCACGAGGCCCGGCGCATGCGGGCGGGCGCTTTCGTGCACGGTGCCGATAGCCTTGTCCTCGAAGGAGAGGCCCTTGAAGTTTTTTTCGACCGCGAAGGTGGCATCGACTGCCGACAGCACGGCCCGGCCTGAGCGGAAGGACATGGTGAGCGACACGTCCTCGAAGAGGAGATCCGCCTCGCGCACCTTCTTCGACCAGTCGCGGCGGGTGGATTCGAATTCTTGCGGGGCAGCTCCTTGAAAGCCGTAGATCGACTGCTTGGGATCGCCCACCGCGAAGAGCGTGCGGATGCGCGCGCCCGCGGCACCCTGGCCTGCGGTGAAATCCTCCGTGATCTTGCGCAGGATGTCCCATTGTTGCGGGTTCGTGTCCTGCGCCTCGTCGATCAGCACATGGTCGATGCCGCGATCGAGCTTGTAAAGCACCCAGGCCGTGTCGCCGCGCGAGAGTAGCGCCAGCGTCTTGTCGATGAGATCCTGGAAATCGAGCGCACCGAGCCGCATCTTCGCCTGCTCCACGCGGTCGTGGATTTCGGAGGCCAGCATGAAAAGCGCCTGCGTGCGTTCCACGGCACGCGCGGCCTTGCGCTTGTCCATGAGATTCCAGATGCGGCTTTGCTCATCGAGCAACCGCTCCTTCAGGGCAGGATCGACGGACTTGGTGACGAGGCGCGATTCTGCGCGCGGCAAGCCGTCGGATTCCTTCAGGAAGATCGAGAGATAGTGCTTCAGCTTCTCAGGCTGCTCGGTGGCATTGGCGGCAGCGATGAAGGCTTCCGCCCGCTCCTGATCGGTGGCTTTACCTGTCATCAGGTCCTGCGCGATGGCGGGCCAGCTCTCGGGCTTGAATCCCCCTTCCAGCATCGCCTGCTCAATGCTCGCAAGCGTCTCGTCATTTTTGAGACCAAGCTCCTGGCGCAGACGCGCGATGCCTCTTGAATCGTGCAGAAAGTCTTTGCAGCGGAGTGCCGCATTGAGGGCGGACGTCAGCGCATCGCCCACCGCATCGACGCTGATGATGTCGAGCGCATCCTTCAGGTGAGGGACATTGCCGTTGGAGGTGTCCGCCAGCACGTTCCTGATGGCCTGCGTCAACATCTCTTCGGTCTGGCTTTCGTCGAGCACCGCAAAGCGCGCAGGCACATTGGCTTCGAAGGGCACGAGGTGCAAAAGCCGCTCGCAGAAGGCGTGGATCGTGTCGATCTTCAGGCCGCCCGGCGTTTCGACGGCGCGCGCGAAGAGCGTGCGGGCGAGCTTCACTTGGTTTCGCGTGGGTCTCTGGCCTTCGAGCTCCGTGAGTTCGGCAACGAGGCTTTCCTCGTCCATCGTCACCCAGCGTCCCAGCCGCTCGAACACGCGGATCGCCATGTTGGCGGCGGCGGCCTTGGTGAAGGTGAGACAGAGGATGCGCCCCGGCAGCGAGCCTGCGAGCAGCAGGCGCACGACGCGGTCGGTGAGCACTTTCGTCTTGCCCGCGCCCGCATTGGCCGACACCCAGGCCGAAGCGCGCGGGTTCGCCGCGCGGCGCTGCGCTTCCTTGGTGTAATCGGGAATGACGAGATCGTTGCTCATTCGCCGGCCTCGCCGCCGCCGGCGCTCGCCAGCGACCATTCCTTCACGCGCGCCAGATGATCGTAATCCGAGAAGCGCCGCGCATATTTCGGGAAGGGCCGGGAGACATAAGCCGCCTCGCCCTTCACGAAACGCACGATCATGCCCTCGAAGCGGCGGCGATGCTCCTCCACGATCTCTGCGACGGAGCGTTCCTCGTTGCGCCCCGGCTCAATCTGACGAGGCTTGATCGGCTCGCGCCCGCCGGTGGTGTGGACGTAGACGAGATCCGGCGTTTCCTTCGCCATGGGTAGGCCCTTGAAGGCGCCCTTCATCAGCATCACCGCTTCGAGCGTCAGCTGCGGCGAGAAGCCGGCATAGACTTCGCGCACGCCCGGCGGCTGGCCGGTCTTGAAGTCGATGATGGTGAAGCCGCCATCGCGGCGATGCTCGATGCGGTCGGCGCGGGCGCGAAGGTTGAAGATCGAGCCATCGGGGAGCGGAATCGACAATCGGCCCGAGCGCTCGGCATAGACTTCCAGGAGATCCGGGCGACGCTGCTGCTCCCAATCCAGGAACGCGATGGCAAGCCGCTCGAAGCGCGGCCACCATTCGGCATAGAGTTCCGGATAGGCTTCAGCAATATCGGTGAAAGCTTCTTCGCCGAGACCCAGCAGGATTTCCGATGCGTGTGCGGGCAGATCCTTCGGATAGCGCTCGCCAAACTGACCGATCACGTCGTGAATGATCGTGCCGCGATCGGCAGCACCCGGCGCAACCGCAATCGCTTCCAGCGCATCAAGCTTCAAGACGTGGCGCGCGAAGATGGAGTAGGGATCGCGCACCAGCGTCTCGACTTCCGTGACACTGAGAGAGCGCGGGAAGAGCGCAGGATCGGGCTTCGGGCGAGGGCGCGGCAGCGGCGGGGCGGGCTCCGGCGTGTCGAGCGTGCGCGCAAGGCGGCGGTAGTATTCGCCTGACCTCACCATCTGCTCCCACACCTCCTTGCCGGTAAAAGCCTTGAGGCGCTGCAGGAAGCGCGAGGGCACCATGGGCGAGCCGTCGCGCTTACTAGCCCGCGTGATCACCACGTCATGGGTGCCGAGGGCCTGCACGAAATCGTGCGCCGTCTGGCCGATGCGCCGCTCCGGCGGCATCAGGCCGACGCGGGCGCGCATGGGCCGGTTGAGGAATGCATCCGTCACCGTGCGCGGCGGCCACGTGCCTTCATCCAAGCCGCCGAGCACGACGCGGTCGACCGAGAGAAGACGCGCTTCGAGCAGACCGAGAATTTTCAAACGGCGATGCGTGGAACGCGGCGAGGGGCTCAGAGAGCGCTGCTTGGCGAGCGCGGTGAAGAACGAGGGATAATCGACGAAGCGGCCGAGAAGCGGATGGCCTTCCTCTTCGCGGATATCCGAGTTCTCGAGATCGTCGAAGAGAGCGGCAAGCGGTTCGAGCGAAGGTTCGCTCTCTCCCGGTTCGTCTTCAGGCCCCGCGCAGAGCAGCTCGAAGGCACGCCGGTGGTGTTCCACCAGAGCCATCAGGTCGATGCGCTCCTCGCCATGGACGGCGGGCGTGAAGGTCTCGAAGGCAAGGCCCAGCCGCTGCAGCAGCGTATCGGCGAGGTCCCAGTCCGCATCGTCAAGGCGCGCGCGGGGACGTGGCGTGCGATGGTCCTTTTCCGTGCGGCGTGTGGCAAGGGCTGCGCGCATGCCTTCGATGCCGGGTGCGGGCGCGGGGCCGCGCAGCACGCCGATTTCGAGAACGCTCGCGGCATGTTCGACGGTGGCACGCGGGAAGCCCAGACGCACCAGCGGATGCGCGAGCAGCGAGAGCAGCCGCACGGGGCTCAGATCATCGGCTGCGGCTTCCGCGGTGAGGCGCGCGAGACGTCCTGCGGGCGTATCGGCAAGCGGAATGCCCGCTGAATCTTCCACGCTCAAGCCCCAGCGGGCGAGCTCCGCCGTCACGCGAGCGGCCAGTGCACGGTCGGGCGTCACGAGAGCAGCCGTCCTGTCGGGATGCTGAAGCGTCTCGCGCAGGGCGATCGCGATGGCGAACGCCTCCTCGCGCTCGTCCATGGCCTCGATGATGGTAAGACCCTCACAGCCGCTGCGGCTCATTGCCAGACGCTCGTCCGGCGTGATGAGAGCCCAGCGGTCCGTGGTGTCGGCGGGGCGGAGCGCTTCAGAGAGCAGGTGGTTGCGCGCCTGCGCTGCCTCCGGCAGATCGCCAAGGATGGTCACTTCGGAGCGCGGAATGCGCAGGTGCCTGTCCGTCAGGCGGCGCAGCGACGCCTGCGGGTGGCCGTGAACCGGATCGGTCTCGTCATCGCCGACGCCGCCGATGGTGGACCAGCTCTCGTCATCCAGATCCGTGTCGAGGCCCGGGAGCACGATGGCGCCGCGCGGCAGGCGCGCGATGGTGGCCATCAGATGCGCGGTCGCAGGCACGGAGCCGGTGGAGCCTGCGACGATGATGGGATTGTCGGGACGTTCGCGGGTGAGGCGGCGCGCCTCCGCCTCGATCAGGGCGGTGCGTCTTTGAGCCGGGTCGCTCGCCTGGCGCTCGGCGAGAATCTTCGGCCAGTTCTCGCTCGCGATCTGCACGAAGTGGCGCGTGATCTCGAAATATTTCGAGTAGTCGGAATCCACCGCGAGTTCGAGCGCGTGCCAGTCGATGCCTTCCGTCGTGAAGGCATCCATGAGCGTTTCGAGATCGCCGGCAAGATTCACCGCATCGGCGGGAGAAGCGGGCACCATGAAGGGCACTTCGGGACCGAGCTGCAGCAGCGCGCGATCCACTTCTGCGGACCAGCGCTGCACGAGGCGCGTGAGAATGAGACGACGCTCCAGCGGCGGAATGGGCGGCTTCAGGCTCGCGGCTTCCGCGAAGGGCGTGCCCTCGAGGCCCGTCAGCTCGAATTCGGCTTCATCCGTCTCGCCCAAGGGCACGATGCGCGGCAGCAATTGCGCGCGGCCCGCGCCGCGTTCAGCCAGCAGCGCGATCAGCGCGCGGGTGGCGCGGCGGGTCGGAACGTAGATGGTGACGTCGGCAAGAGCGGCAGGATCGTCGGAGAGCGCGCCGACGAGGCGGCCTTCAAGCAGCGCGTCCACCAGGGTCGGCAGGAAGGCGCAACCCGGAGGGATCGAAAAGACGCGCGGCAAATCTTTTTGGGCAAACATGATCTGATCGGAAAACCGGTCTCCACTGTTCCGGATCATGTTCGACACGTCGGGCACTCATCGCTTGCTGGCGGCAAGGCACTTTTCTGCCTCAGCAATCGTGTGAGGCTCTCCAACATGCAGCCATTGCCCCGTCAGAGGCAAGCCGTAGAGGCGTCCTTTCGCGATGGCGCGGTCGTAGAAAGCGTTCGCGGAGAAAGCTCCCTCGGGCGTTCCGACGACCAGTTCCGGCTTCACGATGGCCACACCCGCGTAGACGAAATCCGCACCCGGATCGGTTCCACGACGATGCAGGCGGCCATCCGGATCACGGTGAAAGTCGCCGCGTCCCTCATAGCCAACACTTGTGGATAACGGGGCGACGAGCATCAGGATGTCCATGCGCTCAGGCTCCCAGGCCGCCACGAGGCGCCGCAGATTCGGTTCCTCGCCCTCGATCCACATGGAATCGGAATTGAAGGTGATGAAGGGATCTTGTCCCAACAGCGGCAGCGCCTTCTTCACGCCGCCGCCGGTCTCGAGAAGTTCCGGCCGCTCGTCGGAGATCACGATCCGCGGGAAACTGCGTATGCGCAGATGCCCTTCCAGCATGTCCGCGAAGTGGTGCACGTTCACGATCACCGTCCCGATGCCGGCTTCATGCAGTTTGTCGAGCGCGAAATCGATCAGGCTTTGCCCGGCCACCTTCACGAGGGGCTTAGGGATAGAGGCCGTAATCGGCAGCATGCGCTTGCCGAGACCCGCAGCAAGAACGATGGCGGTGTGGGGCTTGCGTTGGGACAATGGGGACACTGAAACCGCTCAAGAAGAAGGAGGCGTCTCATCCTCGAGCGGAATGAGGCGCGGCAGATAAGTCTCATACCAGACCTTGAGCTTCGCCAAGGCCGGATGCGCGAGGTTGCGGGTGAGATAGGCCTCAATCCGCGGCAGATGCTTCAGATAATGCGGCTTGCCATCGCGCCGGTCGAGACGCGCAAAGATGCCGAGGATCTTCGTGGCGCGCTGCGCCGCCATGATCGCGTAGGCGCGGGCAAAGCCTGAGACGTCGAAACCGGGATCAGCCGCCTTGCGCTCGCGGGCATAGAGGCCGATGAGCTTCAGCTCCAGATCCGCCGGCACGGTCACGCGCGCATCCTGCAGGAGAGAGGCGACATCATAGGCCGGAGAGCCCAGCACCGCGTCCTGGAAGTCGATGAGGCCCACGCGCTGCAGGCCTTCGCGCTCGGGCATCCAGATGAGGTTGGGCGAGTGATAGTCGCGCAGGATCCAGGTGACGGGACCTGCGAGAATTTCACCCAAGGCCTCCGTCCAGAGATTGACGAATTCCGCGCGCGCGGAGCCGGAGAGCTGCGTGCCGATGATGTGCGGCACATACCAATCGGCAAGAAGCTCCACCTCGATGAGCAGCGCTTCGAGATCATAGGGCGGGATCTCATGCTCGATGCCGTCGGAGACCGGCAGCACCTGCGGCAACTCTGTGCTGTGCAGTTTCACGAGAAGGCGCGTCGCTTCCGCGTAGCGCTCGGGGATCGGGCCGTTCTCGTCGACCACCGGTTCGGAGCCGAGATCCTCGATCAGCAGGAGGCCCGCATCGAGATCCTCGCCGTAGATGTAGGGCGCGCTGAAGCCCAGCGCGCGCAGACCCTTGTCCATCGCGACAAACGCGTGAACGGTTTCGGCGAGCTTCGCGATGGTCGTATAGGGCTTGCCGCGCCGTACGGGCGGGCCGACGGGCCGCGGCGGCGAGATCATCAAGAGCGCGGTCTCGCCGTTCGGCTTCACCAGCCGCTCGTAGGAGCGGATCACGGAGGCGTCGCTCGGCATCGGATGGCGCGCGGCATCCGACCAGCCGCAGCGATCCACCAGATTGCGGAACGCCTTGATGCGCTGCAGGCGCGAGGCGAAGGCGCCGGTCCCGGTGAGCATGGCGACGCGGCCACGGCCTCCAGGTCCGATATCGAGATGAATGTCGAGGTGTTCGGGGTTCAGCCCATCCTCGGCCCGCTCCGGCCACTCGACGAGCGCGATGGCGTTTTCCGTCAATTCCTCCCAGCCCAGCTCGACCAGTTCATAGCCCCCCGAAAGGCGATAGAAATCCGCATGCACGATGGGGCAGAGCGGGCCGTCATAGACCTGCATCAGGGTGAAGGTGGGGCTCGGAACCTCGAGCTCCGGGTCATTCGCAAGCGTGCGCACGAGGGCGCGGGCGAAGGTGGTCTTGCCGGCGCCGAGCCCCCCTGAGAGGGTCACGAGATCGCCCGGCTTTAACTCCTCCGCGAGCTTGCGCGCGAAATCCTCCGTGGCCTCGTGATCGGGAAGCGTCACGATCCATGCGACTTGGGAGACATCGTGCTCGGACATAAGAGCCAATCCATTCACCATCACAGGGGTCCTACTCGGCAGCCATAGGAGTTAGCGCAGAGGGGCCGGATCGGCCATCGGAGGGAGATTCCTGCCGGTCATTGGGGAAGATGCAGGTCACCGTAGTGCCCTGGCCCGGCGCGGAGGTAAGATCGATGCGCCCGCCATGAAGCTCCACGAAGGAGCGGACGATGGACAGTCCCAGGCCTACGCCCCGGTGGCGGGTGCCCAATGTGTGGCTCTCGAACCGCTCGAAGATGCGCGCCTTGATCTCCGGCGGGATGCCGCGGCCCTGGTCCTTCACCTCGAAGATGACCTCGCCGCCGCGCTTGCGGGCAGACACCGTGATGGTCTGACCCGGCGAGGAGAAGCCCACTGCGTTCGAGAGCAGATTGAACAGGATCTGCCGCACGCGCTTGCCGTCCGCCACGAAGGTGCCGATGTCGCCCGGCGTATCGATGACGAGATGGAGCGATGATTCCGCGAGCCGGTCCTCGAGGCCGCGCATCGCGGCCTCGATGGTGGAGCGGATATCGACGATCTCCGGCGTGAGCTCCAGCGAGCCCGTGTCGATGGAGGCAAGGTCCAGGATGTCGTTGAGAATCGCGAGCAGCGCCGCCGAGGAGCGCATGATGTGATCCGCATAATCGCGCTGGCGCGGATTAAGCGCGCCCACGGTCTCGTCGCCGAGCAATTGTGTGAAGCCGATGATGTTGGTGAGCGGCGAGCGCAGCTCGTACGACACGTGGTGCACGAATTCGTCGCGAAGCCGCGAGGCGCGTTCCAGCGCCTCGTTGCGTTCGGTGAGCGCGCGCTCCACGTTCACGCTCGCAGTGACATCGGTGAAGCTCAACAGCGTCGCGCCATCGGGCAGAGGCTGCGCCGTGCAATCGAGCGCCGAACCATCGGGCCGCTCGATGCGGCAGGAGAGGCCCATGCGCATGTCGGCAAGGCCCACCACTGCGCCGCGAATGTCGGTCCACGGCTCCTCTTGCGGCGCCAGCAGGCGACAGGCCTTGATGATCGTTTCGACATGCGGATTTGGCGTCAGCATGTCGGAGGTCAGGTTCCACATTTCCGCGAAGGCGCGGTTGTGCAGCTTGAGGCGTCCGTCCGAGCCGAACACCGCCACGCCCTCCTTGAGCGTGTTGAGCGTTTCGCCCTGCACTTGGGTCAGCGAGTTCACCTGCGAGGCGAGTTCGAAGCGCTCGCTCACGTCGTCGAACAGATAGGTTACGCCGCCCTGCGGATTGGGATTGATCACCACACGCAAAGTGCGGCGGTCAGGCAGATGCCACCAGGTTTCCAGCTGTTCGACCGAGTGATAGCCGTTGAGAAAATCCGCCTTCCATGCGCGAAAATCCGCTTGCTCCGGCAGCTTGCGCGCAGCGCGCAGACGATCGAGCACCTCGCTGTCCGTGGGACGCGAGGAGAGGAATGCCGCGTCCAGGCCCCAGAGACGCTGATAAGCGGCGTTGCTGAAGATGAGTGTTTGCGATCCGTCGAAGATCGCGACCGCCGTCGGGAGCTGATCGAGGGTGCGCACATGCGCATCCATCTGCCGCTGCAGATCGGTGCGCACGGCCTCCAGCTCTGATACGTCCACCGCAATGCCCGCGCTGCCGCCCGCAGTGGGGCGCTCGATCACGTCGAGGACGGCGCGCTGGCCGGCAACGACGGCTGTCACACGCGCGGTATAAACCGCACCGCTCTTGCGCTGGCGGAGCGCGTCCTCCCGCGCCCGTTCGCTCAGGAGTTCGAGGGAGCGGGCAATCGCATCATCGAGGTTCGGCGCTTCAACGGCGCGCAGGTAAGCCTGGTTCGCCCAGAGCAGCCTGTCATCCGCATCGCGGATCCAGAGCGGATAAGCCACGTCGTCGAGCAGCATGGTCATGGAGCGAAGATCGCTGCGTGCATTGGCAAGATCCGCGCGTGTCTTCAGAAGATCGGCGCGGTCGCCGGTCACGTCGCGCAGCCGCAGGATCGCGCGGCCGCCGATGGTCCGTCCTTCCACATCGATGAAGTGGTTGGAGAGCGTGCGCGCCACTTGGCGGAACGCTTCGCCGCGCTGCTTCAGTTGCTCGAGGGAGGCTTCTGCGGCGGCCGCATCGCTCGGCTGCATCCAGGTGCCGAAGGCAAGCGCGCGTTGCGCGGGCGCGCCCCCGCCGATGATGGAGGGATCGCCCTGGAAGCGTGGCTCGCTGTTGCGTCCCTGCCAGCTCACCAGCAATTGCCGCTCGGAACCCATGAGCAGGGTCGCAAGATCGTCGGAGCCGCGCAAAGCCGCAAGCTCTCTGCGCAAGGCGCGCTCCACCCGCGCGGAGCGGCGGCGCTCCTGCATCAGCAACAGGGAGGTGATGGTGGTGAGCGACATCAGGCCCATGAAGAGGCCGAAGGCCGCGGCGCTGTGCAGATTGAAACCGTAGAGATAGGCGAGGATGTCGGAGGCCTGCTCCATAAGATGAGCGGGCGTGTCGGCGGCAAAGGCGGCTTGGGACGTTCCGGAGAGAAGCGTCAGGCTCAAGGGCACGCGGACGAAGCCTGGGAGGATGCCTGCCTCGCCGCAGCTGCCGTTTTGATGCTCCCCTAGCCCGGCCATGCCGTGCGGTCCTCCCCAATACGAACGGCCTTCAACAGGCCAAGTGTGTTCACGCCTCTAGAGCCTTTCTCTTGCTCGAGAGGAGATACCGCCTACGCATGAACGGAACTGCCGGCATGGTTTGCAAGAAAACCGCGGTACCGCCGGTCGAATCGCATTCACTCTAGACCACCCCTGACTCCGCCAGGAAGAGGGTTAACGTCGGCTTAATCTTCCTTTGGAAAAGCTGTGCGCAATTGGTGGAAAGCTATTGCATTTGCGACACACGCATGACGCTGCGGCGTGCTGCCGATTCGACAGCAAGGCCTAAGAAAAAAGCCCGGCATGGAGCCGGGCTTTCTTGAATATTTCCGTCACGGAAGGTCCGATCAGTAGCGATAATGGTCCGGCTTGAACGGGCCGGTCTCCTTGACGCCGATATAGGCCGCCTGGTCGGGGCGCAGCTTCGTGAGCTTCACGCCGATCTTCTCGAGGTGCAGGGCAGCCACTTTCTCGTCGAGATGCTTGGGCAGGGTGTAGACCTTGCGCTCGTACTTGCCCTGGTTGGCGAAGAGCTCGATCTGGGCAAGCGTCTGGTTCGTGAAGGAGGCCGACATCACGAAGGATGGGTGGCCCATGGCGTTGCCGAGATTCACGAGGCGGCCTTCCGACAGCAGGATGATGCGGTGGCCGTCGGGGAACTCGATCTCGTCCACCTGCGGCTTGATGTTGTTCCACTTGAGGTTCTTGAGAGCCGCGACCTGGATCTCGTTGTCGAAGTGGCCGATGTTGCAGACGATGGCGCGGTCCTTCATCGCCCGCATGTGGTCGATGGTGATCACGTCCTTGTTGCCGGTCGCGGTGACGAAGATGTCGGCGCGGGGAGCCGCGTCCTCCATCGTCGTGACCTCATAGCCTTCCATGGCGGCCTGGAGCGCGCAGATCGGGTCGACTTCCGACACCAGCACGCGGCAGCCGGCCTGACGGAGCGAAGCGGCCGAGCCCTTGCCCACGTCGCCGAAGCCCGCGACCATCGCGACCTTGCCGGCCATCATCACGTCCGTGCCGCGGCGGATGCCGTCGACGAGCGACTCGCGGCAGCCATAGAGATTGTCGAACTTCGACTTCGTGACCGAGTCGTTCACGTTGATCGCCGGGAAGAGGAGCTTGCCCTCCTTCTCCATGATGTAGAGGCGGTGAACGCCGGTGGTGGTCTCCTCCGACACGCCCTTGATGGAGGCGGCGAGCTCGGCGAACCAGCCCTTCGGCTTTTCCGACAGCAGGCGCTTGATGAGAGCGAAGAAGACCTCCTCTTCCTCGGAGCCGGGCTTGTCGAGGAAGGCGGTGTCGCCCTGCTCGGCGCGCAGGCCCGCATGGACCAGCATGGTGGCATCGCCGCCGTCGTCGAGGATCATGTTCGGCATGCCGCCGTCATGCCAGTCGAAGAGCTTGGCGGTGAAGTCCCAGTATTCCTTCAGGGTTTCGCCCTTGTAGGCGAAGACCGGGATCCCGGCGGCGGCGATCGCCGCGGCGGCGTGGTCCTGGGTGGAATAGATGTTGCAGGACACCCAGCGGATGTCGGCGCCGAGAGCCTTCAATGTCTCGATCAGCACCGCGGTCTGGATGGTCATGTGGAGCGAGCCGGCGATGCGGGCGCCCTTCAGCGGCTGCCTGGGGCCGTATTCCTCGCGCACGGCCATGAGGCCCGGCATCTCAGTCTCGGCAATCGAGATTTCCTTGCGGCCGAAATCGGCAAGCCCGATGTCTTTAACGATGTAGTCCTGAGCCATGATGGCCTCCGTGCACCCGTGGGGTTTCGATTGGCGGTGTCTCTACCAGAGACCTGCCCGGGAGGCAATCAAGATATAAAGATGTCTTTATATGTTTCGGGTGGAGTGGCCGAAGATGGGAGCTACTCCTCCTCGCCGAACCTGTTGGCGAGGAGGTCGTCGATGGCCTGGAGGCAGGCCTGGGCGTCCTGGCCCTTCGCGGCGACGGTGATCGTGGTACCCTGGGCGGCAGCCAGGGTCAGGAGACCCATGATCGAGCGGCCGCCGACCGTCTCGCCGCAGCGGGTCACGGTCACGTCGGCGTCGAAGCGCTCGACGGTCTGGACGAACTTGGCCGATGCCCGGGCATGCAGGCCCCGGCGATTGATGATCGGGAGCTCCCGGACCTCGGCCCCGTCGGGAACAGGAGCTGGGGGGCAATCCTCCTGGTCGAGGGGCTGATCCATGGTTCTTATTTTCCCGACAGAACGCGCGAGGCGATGTTGATGTATTTCCGCCCCGCTTCCTGCGCGTGGGAGACCGCATCGTTCAAGGGCTCCTCGTCGCGGACGGAAGCCAACTTGATGAGCATGGGCAGATTGATGCCGGCAACCACCTCGACGGAGCCGCCGTTCATGCAGGACAGGGCAAGGTTCGAGGGCGTGCCCCCGAACATGTCGGTCAGAACCACGACACCCTGACCCGAGTTGACCCGGCACACGGCGGCCATGATGTCCTTGCGCCGTGTTTCCATGTCGTCGTCAGGGCCAATCGTGATCGTCTCAAGCTGCTCTTGAGGACCCACGACATGCTCCAGCGCGGCTTTGAATTCCGTCGCGAGCTGCCCGTGGGTGACGAGCACCATTCCAATCATATTGTTCCAGGTCCAAACGCTCCGAGAGCGGAGCCGCTATTTTGTGCACCGCGAAGCCAAGCGCAAGAGCATTGAGAGGAAAAGTTCATCACAGTGTCGCAACCGTGTCGCAAACACCACTCAGGCGCCCCAGGGCAATGCTCGCAAAACTTGCCCCGGCCCGCATGCGGATGCGAGGGACCATGACGCCGCACAGAACAATATTGCTGTCTTCCGCTTCCGGAAAGCGCGGTGGGTCTTCGCTGAGATCGATGACGAGGCGGATGACGGCGGCAGGCTCGTAGGGCTGCCGGATGATGCCCAGACCATGGATCTCCAGGTGGCCTGCGAGCGGCTCCACCGGGCGTGCGAGGAGGCGCCCGTGATCGACGCGGAGGGTGGTTCTGTCATCGCTGACGAGGCAGCCGAACCGGCCCGTCTGGATGGCATGAAGCACCATCTCGCGCGCCAATGTCGATTTGCCCGAGCCCGAGCGACCCCGGATCAGAACGCCGGCTTCGCCGATGACGACGCAGGACGCATGGACGGTTTCAGGCTGGCTCAAGGCGTTTTCTCTCCTTGAGCCTTTTTAGCCTGTTCCCGCTTGGCCGTCTCTTTCTTCGCCTGCTCCTTCCTGCCCTTCGGATTCTCGGCCGTGGGCAGGCGGATGATGAAGCGGGCGCCGAGCCGCTTCGGCTCGCCGGTCTCGTCCGGTGAGCCGAGCCGGTTTTCGGCGCGGATCTTGCCGCGATGAGCCTCGATGATCTGCCGGGAGATGGACAGTCCCAGGCCGGAATTCTGACCAAAGCCCTGATTGGGCCGGTCCGTATAAAAGCGCTCGAAGATGCGGTCGAGGGCATCGGGCTCGATGCCCGGACCATTGTCCTCCACCAGAATCTCGACCTCGGTCTTCCGCCGCCGCAACGTCACGCGCACCGGCGCATCGGGAGGAGAGAAGGAACGTGCATTGTCGATAAGGTTGTTGAACACCTGGCCGAGGCGGCTGTCATGGCCGAGTACCAGGAAGGCATCGCGGCCGCGCGGATGATTCTCGATGCTGAGCTCGACGAGCGGATCGTGCTCCTGCCGACGCTCGTTGGCCACAGACACCACCGCGTCGAGCAGGCGCGTCATGTCCACCGGTTCCGCATCGGCGCGGGCGAGTTCCGCATCGAGGCGCGACGCATCGGAGATGTCGCTGATGAGGCGGTCGAGGCGCTTCACATCATGCTGAATGATCGACATGAGGCGCCCACGGGATTCGTCGCTGCGGGCGAGGGGCAGGGTCTCCACGGCGCTTCGAAGCGACGTGAGCGGGTTCTTCAGCTCATGCGCTACGTCCGCCGCGAAGCTCTCGATGGCGTCGATGCGGTTGTAGAGCGCCTTCGTCATGTCGCGCAGCGCGCCTGACAGGTGGCCGATCTCGTCGGAGCGATTGGTGAAATCCGGAATTTCCTGGCGGGACTTGGTGCCCCAGCGAACGCGCTCCGCCGCTTCTGCCAGGCGGCGCACGGGGCCTGCAATGGCGCCTGCGAGGAAAAGCGAGAGCACGATCATCACGACTGCCGCCACCAGAAACACCTGGAGCAGCGCGAAGCGTTCGGAGGCGATGATGGCGTCGATGTCGCCTTCCTGCGTCGAGAGCAGCAGGACGCCCTGCACCGCGCGGAAGCGCTGAATCGGCACCGCGACGGAGACGATGGTTTCGCCGCGTGTGTTCACGCGCACCACGCTTGATTGCTGGCCTGAGAAGGCCTGCTGCACTTCGGCCAAGGACTTTCCGTTGACGGGGCCTGCCTCCTCCTGCACCGGGCGCTTGGTGCGACGGAACATCTTGCGCACGCTGTTCCAGAGGCGCTCGATGGTGCTTGCCGTATCCTCCACATTGGCGACCGGCGGCAGGTCCATCCGCAGGATGTCGCCGCGGGAATAGAAGTTGCGGGAATCGAGCAGGAGCAGACCGTCCCGGTCGAAGATCCGGGCGCGGGTCTGGGTCGGGGTCACGAGACGCCGCAGCAGGGGCGCGACGCGTTCCGGGTTGATGGAGAATTCGAGCGAGGAGAGGCTCTCGTCGTTCATGCGCTCGGTCTCGCCCGCCTGCATCTGGAGGAGCTGGTCAGGGTCGAGGGTGATGGTGTTGGTTTCCACCGTCGCGGAACTCGCGATGGCGCCGGCGATGATCTCACCTTGCGTAAGCAGGCTCTGCACCCGCGCCTCGATGAGGCCTTCGCGGAACTGGTTGAGATAGAGAAAGCCCACGAGCAGGGCCACGAGGCCCGCGAGATTGAGCACGACGATGCGGCGCGTCAGGCTCGACGAGGCGCGCTGGTAGAGCATGCGGCCGAAACCGTTCAGCCGCGCCAGGATGCCGCGAGGAGCAGGCGGATCGTCGGACGACGCCTCGGCGTGGATGGGATCAGCCTTCATGCCACTCATTCAGCACGGCCCGAAAGGTCTTTTCGGACCATGCCCGTCTTTCCTGGTTGTCCTTTGCCGTCGAAGGCAAGCGCTCTCAGGCTTTAAGCTTCCTTGAAGCGATAGCCGACGCCGTAAAGGGTCTCGATCATTTCGAAACTCGGGTCAACCACCTTGAACTTCTTGCGCAGGCGCTTGATGTGGCTGTCGATGGTGCGGTCGTCCACATAGACCTGATCGTCATAGGCCGCATCCATCAGGGCATTGCGGCTTTTCACCACGCCGGGACGCGTGGCGAGCGCCTGCAGGATCAGGAATTCGGTCACGGTGAGCGTCACCGGCTCGCCCTTCCACGTGCAGGCGTGGCGTTCCGGGTCCATCTTCAGCTGGCCGCGCTCCAGGGCCTTCGGGTCGGCTTCCTTGGGGGCGCTCTGGTCCTTGGGAGCGAAGCGGCGCAGCACCGCCTTCACGCGTTCGACCAGGAGGCGCTGGGAGAAGGGTTTCCGGATGAAGTCGTCCGCGCCCATTTTCAGGCCGAACAGCTCATCGATCTCCTCGTCCTTGGAGGTCAGGAAGATCACGGGCAGATCCGACTTCTGGCGCAGGCGCCGCAGCAGCTCCATGCCGTCCATGCGTGGCATCTTGATGTCGAAGATGGCAAGATCCGGCGGCGCATGCTTCAGGCCGTCGAGGGCGGACGCCCCGTCGGTATAGGTCTGGATGCGATATCCCTCCGCCTCGAGGGCGATCGAGACCGAAGTCAGGATGTTGCGATCGTCATCGACAAGGGCGATCGTGGGCATGAACTCTTCCCTAAGCTTACACGGACGATGGTCGCGTGACGTATCGTTCGACAACGCAGAAGGCCTTAAAGTGTGCCCAACTGCGCCTTACTCATGGCATAAATATGGTTGCCCCCAGTCCAAGTGCCAGGGCAGGCCATGCGATAGTGGTGTTTAGGAAGCGCAGGTTCAACCAGGGATGAACGGACCAGGACCATTTTGAGGCCGATCTGCCGCACGGAATACGCCGCCCCGGAGCCTGAAAGCATTGCACGATGGAGACCTCCCCCGTCAATCCTTCCAAAGAACTCTGCGACAAATGCTGAAAATCCGGGCGAACTACCCTGGATGGGTCTAGCGCCGCGAAAAATAGAATGCCATGGAATGCCCTCGGTTGACGGCTTAGCCGACTGACCTAAACATCCTTAGTTCAGGCGGATTTGCGCGGATGAACCGCGCCGCTTGAGTACAACAATGTGACGGCCATCTGAAAGGCGGCACATCCGCCGCTCGATGATCGGCGACCAGGAGAAGTCTTCCGTGGATAACATCGGCGTCTTCAACAGCGCTCAAGGCGCGGAGGCTATCGGCTTCCGCAATCTCAAAAAAGTCTACTGGAACCTCGAAGCCCCGGCACTCTACGAGCATTCCCTGACAAGGGCTGAGACCAAGCTCGTGAAAGGTGGCGCTCTCCTGGCCGAGACCGGCGTTCACACGGGCCGTTCGCCCAAGGACAAGTTCGTGGTTCGGGACGAGAACACCGAAAGCGCGGTCTGGTGGGACAACAACGGCTCCATCACCCCCGGCCACTTCGACACCCTGCTGCAGGATTTCCTGGCTCATGCCGAGGGCAAGGAGCTGTTCGCGCAGGATCTTTACGGCGGTGCCGACCCGGCCTACCGGGTCAAGGCCCGCGTGTTCACGGAATTCGCCTGGCACTCCCTGTTCATCCGCAACCTGCTGATCCGTCCCGAGATGGGCGAGCTGCAGGACTACGTGCCCGGCCTCACCATCATCGACCTTCCCTCCTTCAAGGCCGATCCGGCCCGCCACGGTTGCCGCTCAGAGACGGTGATCGCCTGCGATTTCACCCGCAAGATCGTGCTGATCGGCGGCACCTCCTATGCCGGCGAGATGAAGAAGTCGGTCTTCACCTATCTCAACTACGTTCTGCCGCCGCAGAAGGTCATGCCCATGCATTGCTCCGCCAATGTGGGCCATGAGGGGGATGTCGCCGTCTTCTTCGGTCTCTCCGGCACCGGCAAGACCACGCTGTCCGCCGATCCGAACCGCGTCCTGCTCGGCGATGACGAGCATGGCTGGGGCCCGAATGGCGTGTTCAACTTCGAGGGCGGCTGCTACGCCAAGACCATCCGCCTCTCCCGCGAGGCGGAGCCCGAGATCTTCGCGACCACCGAGCGCTTCGGCACCGTTCTGGAGAACGTGGTGGTCGATCCCATCACCCGCGTTCCGAACTTCGACGATGCATCGAAGACGGAGAACACGCGATGCGCCTATCCGCTGGACTTCATCCCGAATGCGAGCCCGACCGGCCGCGCGGGAATTCCGAAGAACATCGTGATGCTCACCTGCGATGCCTTCGGCGTTCTGCCTCCCATCGCCAAGCTCACGCCGGCGGAAGCCATGTATCACTTCCTCTCCGGCTACACTGCCAAGGTGGCAGGCACGGAAAAGGGCGTGAAGGATCCGGAAGCCACCTTCTCCACCTGCTTCGGCTCGCCCTTCATGCCGCGCCATCCGTCCGAATACGGCAATCTGCTGCGTGACCTCATCGCCAAGCACCATGTGGATTGCTGGCTCGTCAACACCGGCTGGACCGGCGGAAAATACGGCGTCGGCCGCCGCATGCCGATCCGCGTCACGCGCCGCCTGCTCACCGCGGCGCTCGACGGTTCGCTCTCCCGTGCCGATTTCCGTCGCGATCCCTATTTCGGCTTCGCGGTGCCGACATCGGTGCCCGGCGTCGAGCCGCACATCCTGTATCCGGTGAAGACCTGGGCCGACAAGGCGGAGTTCGCCGAGACCGCAAAGCGCCTGATCGCCATGTTCAACGAGAACTTCAAGCGCTTCGAGGGTCACGTCGATTCCGACGTGCGCTCGGCAGCGCCGCAGATGTCGATCGCAGCATAAAAGCTGCTGTCATTAAGACGACAGGAACGGCGGCTTCAGGGCCGCCGTTTCGCGTTGGGGATAGAGGCATGGACATTCTTGTCATCGGCGCCGGCGTTGTCGGACTGGCGATCGCCCGTGAGTTGGCTCTGTGCGGCCACAGCGTCATCGTGGCCGAGAAAACAGGCGGCATCGGCAATGGCGTATCCTCGCGCAACAGCGAGGTGATCCATGCGGGCATGTATTACCCGACGGATTCGCTTCGCGCGCGCCACTGCGTGAATGGGCGCCGCATGCTCTACGCTTTCTGCGAGAGCCACGGCGTGCTGCACAGGAAATGCGGCAAGCTCATCGTGGCGACGAACGATCTCGAACAGGCGAAGATCGAAGGCATCTACGAGCAGGGCATCGCCAATGGCGTGGAGGGGCTGTCCTACCTCACGGGCGACGAGGCAAGAGCGCTCGAGCCGAACCTCTTCTGCACCGGCGCGGTGCTCTCGAGCGAAACCGGGATTATCGACAGCCATGCGCTGATGCTGGCATTGCAGGGCGATCTCGAATCCGCAGGCGGCATGATCGCCTTTCACGCGCCCGTCGAGCGGATCGTGCAAAATGGAACGGGATGGAACGTGCATGTCGGCGGCGCGGAGCCGATTGAAATTGCCGTCGATGCGGTGATCAATGCGGCGGGCTTAAGTGCGCAGGCGCTGGCACGCGCAACGGAAGGTTACGCTCAAGAGCGCGTACCGCCTCTCGTGCTCGCCAAGGGCAATTACTTCGGCTGCCTCGGGAAGCCTGCCTTCTCGCGCCTGATCTATCCCGCGCCCGTCGATGGAGGCTTGGGCACGCATGTGACGCTCGACCTTGCCGGGCACATGCGCTTCGGGCCCGATGTGGAATGGATCGATCACGAGGCCTACGAAGTCGATCCTGCTCGCGCTCAGAGCTTCTACGCCTCGATCCGTCGTTATTGGCCGGGCCTGCCGGATGGCGCGCTCGTGCCGGATTATGCAGGCATCCGCCCGAAGCTCACGGGCCCCGGCGAGAAGGCGGCCGATTTCATGATCGACGGACCGGCCGAGCACGGGCTTGCCGGCCTCGTCCATCTCTTCGGCATCGAGAGCCCGGGGCTGACCTCGTGCCTGTCGATTGCCGAGGATGTGGCGGGGCGGTTGGATGCTGAACGAACGTCATCCCGGACGGCGTCAGCCGATCCGGGATCGCGTGCAAAATAAAGCACCATTTTCGTCTTGCGATCCCGGGCTCTGCTCCGCAGCCCCGGGATGACAGGTTTCCTTAAGCCCTGAAGAACAGCAGCGTCGCCAGCAGGAAGGTCGGCACGAGAATGCCGCCCGACCAGAGAAGATAGCCGAAGAAGCTCGGCATCTTCACGCCGCCTTGGCGGGCGATCGCATAGACCATGAAGTTGGGAGCATTCCCGATATAGGAGTTCGCGCCCATGAACACGGAGCCCGCCGAAACGGCAGCGAGCGTCAGCGCACCCGTGGTCATGAGAGTCTGCGGATTGCCGCCGGCGAGCTCGAAGAACACGAGATAGGTCGGCGCGTTGTCGAGGAACGACGACAGGCCGCCGGTGAGCCAGAAATAGGCGGCGTTGTTGGCGGTCCCGTCCGGGTTCGTCACCAGGGCCACGAGAGGCGCGAACGCACCGTTCGCGCCGGCCTTGAGCATGGCGAGCACCGGGATGATGGCGATGAAGATGCCGGCAAAGAGCTTCGCCACTTCCTGGATCGGCCCCCAGGAGAAGCCGTTCTCCACGCGGTTCGCCTTCGGCGTGGCCTTCAACGAGATGATTGTCACGCCGACCATGATGGCATCGCGCAGGGCGTTCGCCAGCTCGATCTCCACACCCAGCACGGTGACGCGGCCGAGATCCGTGGTGGCGCTCATGAGAATCGCGGTGATGATGATGAAGATCAGCAGGAAGTTGATGCCGCCTGTCACCCGCACCGGATTGTCGGGCGTCGGGTCAGGCTTGATGTGCCCTTCCTTCTTGTAGATCACGGAATCGACAAGGAAGAAGAGCGCGAGCAGGATTCCGCTGATGAAGAGCGTCTCGGGAAAGAGATGCGTGGTAGTCCAGAAGAAGTCGACGCCGCGCAGGAAGCCGAGGAAGAGCGGCGGGTCGCCGAGCGGCGTGAGCGAGCCGCCGATATTCGACACCAGGAAGATGAAGAAGACGACCACATGGACATTGTGCCTGCGGTCGTCGTTGGCGCGCAGGACGGGGCGGATCATCACCATGGATGCGCCCGTCGTGCCGATGAAGCTCGCAAGCGCCGCGCCGATCGCAAGAAGCGTCGTGTTCGTGCCCGGAGAACCGTGCAGGTTGCCGCGCACCAGGATGCCGCCGGCGACGGTGAACAGCGCGAGCAGCAGCAGGATGAAGGGGATGTATTCAAGAACCGCCGTATGGAGGAGTGCCTGGAGCGCCGTGGACGGACCAAGGATGACCGCCATGGGTACGAGCACCAGCAGGCCCCAAAGGGCTGCGATCTTGCCCTGGTGATGCTCCCACGTATGGGCTGCGAGCAGCGGGAAAAGCGCGATGGAGAGCAGGATGCCGGCAAAGGGCAATGCCCAGAGAGGGCTCAAGGCCGCGCCATCGAGTTCGGCGGCGAAGGCGGCTTGCGGCAGTAAGGTCAGGGCGGCGGCGAGCGCCACGCTTGAGATGCGAAGCATGATCTTGGGTCCCCCTCGCCGGCTCCCGGCGCATCTGTGATCTTGTGGACACGGTTTAAGGGAAGGGGTCCATCGCCGCAACGGTGCGAGCGTTAACCGGCTATTCACCTTAAGTAAAAGAGACTACAACATCATTACACAAGCTTTGCCGCGCCTGGGGTTGTGGAGCCGATGTGCCGCTTTCTTGCCTACCGGGGAGAGCCGATCTTCCTCGATGAACTCGTCTGTGCCCCCGCTCATTCGCTGGTCCATCAGTCGCTTCACGCGATCGAGGCCAAGACGGAGACGAACGGCGATGGGTTCGGCATCGGCTGGTACGGCGAGCGCAAGGAGCCGGGCATCTATCGCGAGGTGCGCCCCGCCTGGTCGGACGAGAACCTGAGGAGCCTCTGCGAGCAGGTGCGCTCCGGCCTCTTCTTCGCCCATGTGCGCGCCTCCACCGGCACTTCCACCACACGGGCGAACTGCCATCCCTTCTCCCATGGCCGCTATCTCTTCATGCATAACGGCCAGATCGGCGGTTACCAGCGCATCAAGCGCAGGATCGAGGCCATGATCCCGGACGAGCTCTACGACCGCCGGCAGGGCACGACGGATTCGGAGGCGATCTTCCTCGTGGCCCTCGCCAACGGGCTCGCAGACGAGCCGGTGACCGCCATGGCCCGCACCCTCAAGCAGATCCGAGGTCTCATGGAAGAGGCCGGGATCGAAGAGGCGTTACGCTTTACTGCCGCCTTCACCGATGGCGAGAATCTCTGGGCCTATCGCTGGGCCTGCGATGCCAAGCCGCCGACGCTCTATTTCCGCGAGGAAAGGGGCAACCTGCTCGTGGTCTCCGAGCCCATCGACGACAAGACCAGGGGCTGGCGCGAGGTGCCGAAGGGCTGCAGCCTCGTGGCGCGGGCCGACGGCAATGTGGCCGTGCGATGTCTCAACGAAGCCATGGCGCAGCTCGCGGCGTGACGATCTGCTTCATCGTTCGAACGCGGTCTTCGATGCCGTTGATGCGCTCTTCAGGATGTCTTCGAGCCTCTCGTGCCGGTTTCTGGCTCGTGCGAGCCAGTCTGCGGCGATGGAGTGGTCGAGAAAGAAGGAGCTGAGCCGGCCTTCCTGGTCGGCTTTCAGGAATTCCGAAAGCGCCGCGAATTCGATCTGCCGATCCCGTGTCATTTGAGCCCTTCCGAGCCGCTCCTGTGAATGCTCTTCAGCCAGGAAGAAATAGGCCGGAGCGAAATCCGGGTGTTCCCCGACCAAGGCATGGATCTTTGCCTCGCGTTCCGGGCCTTCGAACTGGAGCGCATAGAGCAATGCGGTTGCGCGGGTTGGGACGTCCTCATGCAGCTCGGCGTAGACCTGCCGTGCCATCGCTCTGCCTTCATGCGTTTGCACGAGAGCCGCGTAGCGCAGGTGCGGGTCGATGAACTCCAATCCCATGCGGGCCAATGCATAATAAGCGCGGTGCGCGCCGGCCGTTTCGCCCTTCGCTTCAAACAGGACGGCTTTGTAATACAAGGCGGGCGCCGATTGGGAATTCTCGACCAAGCCGCCCTTTTGGGAGAGCCGCGAGAAAGTTTCCGCGGGGTCCGCCGACAGAAGAAGGGCTTGGGCGGCCTGCTGGGCGGGCAATGAAATGACAATGCCGTTATCGGCTCGTCCCTCAGGCGCAGTCGCAGACCAGCGGACGACGAGCGAGCCAGCGATAAGGCCGCTGAGGATCAAGGCCGCGATGCTGGCACCCGCGACCCACACGATAGGCACTCGTTTCGGTAGAGGAGGTATGCCGGACGATTCCGGCTCGACCTCCGTGCCCGGCCAGGCGATCGCAAAGGCATGAACCGGAACAGGGATGTTCTTGACCTTTCTTTCGCCCAGATCCACGAAGGGAACGGAGACCTTGCCGGAGACGGCCTCATATACGTCTCCCACGACGCAGATGCCGCCGGGCCTGGCGAGTGTCTCGAGGCGAGCTGCGATATTGACGGCCATGCCGAGAAGATCGCCATTCCGGTCAGCCACCTCGCCTGTGGAAATACCGATGCGAAACTGAAGCCACCGGTTCGGCGGATAGGCAAGATTACGCCTCCGGATCGCCTCCTGAATATCGATGGCTGTGCGTACGGCCTCGAGCGGGCTCTCGAACTCGCACATGATCGAGTCGCCTGCCGTGTTGAAGATGCGCCCTCCATGGCGGGCGACGAATGCCTCGTAGGCCTCGCGATAGGCTGTCAGCCGCTGGAGGGTCTCCTCTTCATCGTCAGCCACCAGCCGTGAGAAGTTCACGACATCGCTGGCCAGGATGGTGGTGACCCTGCGTTTCACCCGCGAACCCGCTCCGTCGGCATCGGACGCCGAAAGGTCCTCTGCTCAAGAAACTGCCGGGCCTGAGCTCAAGGAAGCTGCCCAAGTAAATAATGTTATAAAATAACGACACAATCAAGGATAATCGAATGAAAGTTCCAGCGGGCCGTCCGAGAGCCCGCCCGAATGTTCAGCTCCGCGCTTCGGAGGGGCCCTTTGAAGGAGTGCGACACGGCTTCCGAACAGGCCCCGGGCCGATTTCATGCAGGTGGAAACGGCCTTTGAGCGTTAGTTCAAGGATCCGCTCCCGCCCGACAGGAGCGGCAGCAGGGCGTCTTTAAGCGCTTTCATCTGCATCTGCGTCTCGGCTTGGGCCTGGGTGCTGTCCGCATCCGGATTGAGAAGGGCGCGCAAACGGGCATTTTCCGCGGCGAGACGGTCATTCTCGGCCATGAGGATCGAAACCTTTTCCTCGGCGATCCGCAGGCGGGCCTGAGCCTCGTCGCGCTCCTGCTCCCGCAGCTGCACCCGATCACGCCAGAGGCGGGTCGCAACGGTTTCCGTTCCCTCAATCATCATCGGCTCCTCGCATGATCCGAAGACGGCAGCAGCCGTCATGCTTGCACCATACTCTACATCGCGCCGGCATCTTAATAGATCGTTGCCAGCGCATCGTGCGGACCCAGCGACCCGAAGGCCGCGTCAGCGAAAAGTGGACCCGGTTTTCGCTGATGCGGACCTCCGGTTCCGCATTGAACGATGCGCTGCTCTCAAGAATGAGCATCGGACGTGAAAAGTGCAGATCCACTTTTCACGTCCGATGCTCGAGTGGCGGTTAACCATCGAGTTCCGGATAGTGACGGAAGATTCCCTCCTCGTTGAAGGGAATGCGGCGAGGGCTTACGAGGTAAGCCTTGATGCGCGGTCTTTGAGCGACAACGTTGCGCAGGGCCGCAACGCGCGGCACGTCCTTCAGGGCCCGCCTCATGGTCTTGGGAAAGGCGTAGGACAATCCTTCGACCATCTGGAAAAGGGAAAGGTCCGCATAGGTGAGATTGCTGCCGACGAGATGCGCATCGCCGGACGGATTGCGAGCGAGGATCGTCTCGAACCAGTCCAGGAATTTCGGGATCCGCTTCTTGCGAAACTCGGCGGATCGCTTGAGGGCCTCCGCCTTCTGGTCCTCATAATAGAGGCTCACGGCGACCGGATGATGCGTGTCGTGCGCTTCCGCGATGAAATCGGCGATAGTGAGCTGGATCTGATGCGTCCATAGCCCGCCTGCCGGATCCTTCGGCGCGAGATCGTGCCGCGCGCCGAGATAAAGAAGGATCGCCGCCGTCTGGCCGATGATCGTATCGCCGTCCTTCAGGAAAGGCGGCGCGAAGGGCGGATGCTCGGCGTGGTCCATCATCCTTAGCATCACGGCGACGCCTTCCGACTCCCGCGCCGCATCGATGTAATCGGCTGCCGCTTCCTCCAAGGTCAGCCTGACAAATTCGCCGCGTCCCTGGATCGTGGGCCAGTAGTAGAGTTCATAGGACATGGAAGGCTCCGCTTCTCTGCAGCTGTGCGTGGGAAGGATGGAGCTCCGGCTTTCGATGTCAAAGGCGATCTTCAGTCCATTGCTTGAGCGCCTCTTTATCCATGCACATCGTTGCGGCGAGGCTGCATGGATCACGCGCCAAGAAAAAAGCGCCCTTGCGGGGCGCTTTTCATCGCGTGAGCGATGGAGGCCTTCTCTCAGATGACGAAGAACTCGGCGTAGGTCATCTTGAGGCCCTTCGCCATGGTGGCGATCAGCACCTGCTTGGCCGCGCCGGTGCCGTCCGCATCGTAGTAGAGATAGCCCTTGGTGGCGTCATAGATGATGCGGTCGCTCGAATCGTGCGCCATGGCGCCGGTCCAGAAGGCCGAGGAGGCGAGCTTCTTCGGGCTCGTGATCGAGCCGGAGCCGAGCTTGGTGAAGACGCCGTTCTCCAGGTAGATCGAGTCGTCGCTCCAGTTGTAGTCGGCGATCTTGTCATAGTTGGACGAGGACGGCCTGGTGGTGAAGATGAAGATGTCCTTGCCTGACCCACCATAGAGCACGTCCTTGCCGTAGCCGCCGTTGATCTTGTTGGCACCAGCATTGCCCTTGATCACGTTCGAGAGCGTGTTGCCGGTCAGGCTGATCGCCGCAGAGCCGGAGGCGTAGAGCCGTTCCACGTAAGAGGACAGGGTGTAGCTGACGCTGGTGGAGACGATGTCCGCCGTGCCGCCGGTCGAGGTTTCCACCACCCGGTCGGATGTGCTGTCGACATAGTAGAGATCGTTGCCGGTACCGCCGACCATGCGATCCGCACCGCCACCGCCGTAGAGGGTGTCGTTCCCGGTGCCGCCATAGAGCGTGTCCTTCCCGCCCCCGCTGGCGATGCGGTCATTAAAGCGCGTGCCGACGAACTGCTCGTCGGCCGCCGTTCCGGACCAGTGGCCGGCCTCCCCTGACAGCACCGCACTCGTCCGCGGATCGAAGATCTGCGCTTTTACGGTGGGGTTGGTTATCCCCATCTGTTCGCGCCAGCTGACGACGAACCGGCCGTCATTCAGCACGGCAATGGATGGATCAGTTTGAGTGATTCCCGCCGTGCTCTTCGGGAGGAGGAAATCGGCGTCGGCGGTCCCGTCGGCCGAATAGATGCCGACTCGGACCGACGAATGGCGATCCGTACTGGTAACGGCGAAACCGCCGTTCGGAAGGGCGATGACCTTGACATCCCACAATATGGTCGAAGACTGGTGAAGAGTTATCTCGCCTCCCTGCGGAACGCCCGCCTCATTGATGAAGCGCGCCTTCAGCGTCTTATTGCCGTTGCTCCCACGCCAGTCACTCCAGATGACAACTGCGTTCCCGTCAACAAGCGTCGCGATCTGCGGGCTGGGCAATGATGCTGGTAATTCCGGCAGGCTGCTGATCACGATGTCGGACTGCATGACCGTCCCGTTCGGGCCATGAATCCAGGCCAGGATGTCATTTCGGACGACGGCTCCACTGGCATCTTCGATCCTTTTAATGGCGACATTGACGAAGTTGCCGTTATGGAGTGTCGCAAGATCTAAGTTGAGAAAATTCTCATCCGGATCGACTATTGGGACCGCGGGGCTTCTTTGCAGGTCGGAACTGAAGATCGTGGTTTCGAACCCGCCGAGATCCGGTTCCTGATAGCTGACGGCGAAGGCGCCATTCGCGAGAGCGGTCACGCTGACATTGTGCTGAATGCCGTTCGCGCCTGCGGGAACGATGAAATCGGGGGCATCCGGATTCGGCTGCCCCCAAGAGTCGAGCACGCGGCCCCGCACGTCCTTCAGCGTACCGCCCCGGTCCTCGTCCCAGGTGACGATGACACGACCATCGCTCAAGACGGCGGCATCGAAGAAGCCGATTGTCCCGTTCGGGGTGGTGTTGATCAGGAACTCGCCTCCCCGTGCAGTCCCGTCCGCGTTGAAGACCCGGCCACGCAAGGCGCTTCCGTCGCCGTCGCCCCCATCCGTCCCGGAACCATTCCAGATCACGAGGAAGAGGCCGTTCTTGAGGGCGACGATGGACGAAGCGCCGTCGTTGATAGTGGTCACGGGATTGACGGAGATAGGTGTTCCCCATGTTTCCGGATTAGGCATCGGACCCTCTCATAGAAAGATATAACCTTTCTTAAGAGTAGTTCGCTGCCGAGGAGCTTCAATCCCGCCGGGCTTTGTCCTTTCTAGAAGTCATACGCGACATGTGTCGCAGCGCACATTTGACAAAGCTTTCGCCTTAATGCGCCTCGTCCCAGTTCTGCGCGGCGCGGGCTTCCACGGCGAGCGGAACCTTCAGGGATACGGCCGGGAAGGGGGCTTCCGTCATCACGCGGGAGATCACCGGCAGCGTCGCCTCCACCTCGTCGTCGGGGGCTTCGAACACCAGTTCGTCATGCACCTGCAGCAGCATGCGGGCGGAGAGCCGTTCGGCCCTGAGCGCGTCCTCCATGCGGATCATGGCGCGGCGGATGATGTCGGCGGCACTGCCCTGGATCGGTGCGTTGATCGCCTGGCGCTCCACGCCCGCGCGTTCCGAGGGGTTGCTCGAACGGATCTGCGGATAGTGGCACACGCGCCCGAAGAGCGTGGTCACGAAACCTTTGTCCTTACAGGCCTTCTTCGTCTCGTCGATATAGGTGCGGATGCCGGGGAAACGCTCGAAATATTGCTTGATGAAGGCCGAGGCTTCCGCGTTCGGAATGCCGAGACGCGTGGCGAGGCCGAAGGCCGAGATGCCGTAGATGATGCCGAAATTGATGGTCTTCGCCTGACGGCGTAAGTCAGGCGTCATCTGGTCGAGCGGCACGCCGAACATGGCGGAGGCCGTTGCCGCGTGAATGTCGACACCGTTCGCGAAGGCCTCCTGCAGCTGCGGGATGTCGGCGATATGCGCGAGAATGCGAAGCTCGATCTGGCTGTAATCGGCCGAGATGATCTTGTGTCCGGGCGGCGCGATGAAGGCCGTGCGGATCTTGCGGCCCGCTTCCGTGCGGATCGGGATGTTCTGCAGGTTCGGATCGGATGAAGAGAGACGTCCCGTCGTGGTCGCAGCCAGCGAGAACGAGGTGTGCACCCGCTTCGTTTCAGGATGCATGTGCTCCTGCAGGGTATCCGTGTAGGTGGATTTCAGCTTCGAGAGCTGACGCCATTCGAGGATCTTCGCGGGCAGTTCGTGACCGGCCTGCGCCAGTTCGTCGAGCAGCGTCGCAGGCGTCGCCCATTGGCCGGACGGTGTCTTCTTCGCGCCGGGCAGGCCCATCTTGCCGAAGAGAATGTCGCCGATCTGCTTCGGCGAGCCGAGCGCGAATTTCTCGCCCGCCATCTCGTGGATCTCGTCTTCGAGGCGCGCGAGCGTCTGCGAGAAATCGCCGGACAGGCGGCTCAGGATCTGCCGGTCCACCAGGATGCCGCGCATTTCCATGCGCGCGATCACATCGACGAGCGGACGCTCCAGCGTCTCATAGACGGTGGCGCGTTTCTCGGCGATGAGGCGTGGCTTGAGAATCTGCCAGAGACGCAGGGTGACATCCGCATCTTCCGCCGCATAGGCCGTTGCCTTCGAAATCTCGACCTTGTCGAAGGTCACCTTGTTCCGGCCCGTGCCGGCCACCTCCGAGAAACTGATGGGCGCATGCCCCAGATGGCGGCGGGACAACTCGTCCATGCCGTGCGAGCCTTTTCCGGCATCGAGCACGTAGGAGATCAGCATCGTGTCGTCGAAGGGGCGCACATCGATGTTGTGGCGCTTGAACACGATCCAATCGTATTTCAGGTTCTGTCCGATCTTGAGCACGGATGCGTCTTCCAGCATCGGTCGGATGACATCGAGCGCGTCGGTGACCGGAAGCTGTCCCTTCACGAGACCGCCGCCGAAGAGATCGGATTCGTCGCGGTGCTGAAGCGGCACATAGCAGGCCTTGCCCGGCTCCAGCGCCAGCGAAAAGCCCACGATGTCAGCGCGGTTGGCATCGAGATCGCTCGTTTCCGTATCGACCGCGACATAACCCTGCTCTCGCGCCTGGGCGACCCATTCCTTCAGCCGGTCGAGACTGGTGACGGTTTCGTACGAAGACATATCGAACGGGATCGATGACGCTTCCGTCGCGCGCTTTCCGGCGAGTTGCGAAGGCGTGCCGATGCCCTCGATCGGTTTACGTGCAGCGCCCGTCTCCGGCAGATCGAGCCCAGCGAAAGGATCGATATCGCCCGAAACTGCTTCGCCCTTCTCGAAGAGAGGGGGCTCGGCCGTCGATCCTGCAAAGCCGCCGCTGCGCTCCCACTTGATCGCGTCGCCGCCCGGCATCAGGCGCGGGTCCGGATCGATCGCTGCGGGATCGGCATCGTAGAGTTCGGCCACGCGGCGCGTGAGCGTGTTGAACTCCATGGCCTTCAGGAAACTGATGAGCGTTTTCGGTTCGGGCTCCGGGACGCGCAGATCGTCGAGCGGAACGGGCACCGGAGCATCGCAATCGAGGGTCACGAGCTTCTTGGAAAGCCGTGCCGATTCAGCGTTGCTGATCAGCGTCTCGCGGCGTTTCGGCTGCTTGATCTCGTTTGCACGCTCGAGCAGTGTTTCGAGATCGCCATATTCCTTGATGAGCTGCGCCGCCGTCTTGAGGCCGATGCCGGGCACGCCCGGAACGTTGTCCGAGGTGTCGCCCATGAGGGCCAGTACGTCGCCGATCTTTTCCGGCGGAATGCCCTCCCATTTCTCGATCACGGCAGCTTCGTCGAGATTGCGCTCGGGCCGGTAGCCGGGCTTGCCCTTGGAGCCGGATTCGAAGTCGTAGAAGCACACCTTGGGGCCGACGAGCTGCATCAGGTCCTTGTCGGAGGAGATGATGAGCACATCCGCGCCGCGCGCCTTGGCCTGCTGCGTATAGGTGGCGATCAGATCGTCCGCCTCGTAGCGCTGAAGTTCCACGGGCTCCAGGCCGAAGGCGCGGATCGCCTCGCGCATCAGCGGCATTTGAACTTTCAGATCCTCCGGCGCATCGGGACGATGGCCCTTGTAATCCTCGTAGAGCTCCTTGCGGAACGAGCCTTCGGACTTGTCGAGCACGATGGCCAGATGCGTAGGCTTCAGGCCAGCCGCGCCGTCGCGCATGAACTGCAGGAGCTTGGACACGAAGAGGCGCACGGCCCCCGTCGGCATCCCGTCCGAGCTGCGGGCATTGTACTTCTGGTCCTGGTTCATGGACTGGAAGTAGGCCCGGAAGATGAAGGAGGAGCCGTCGACGAGGAAGATGTGGTCGCCGGCTTGGACGGGACGGGAGGAAGCCATGGGTCTCGTTCGTGAGGAAGTGACCCGCAAGAGATAGTGGTTTTGGAGGCCGATGGCTATGCCTCCAGGCCTGCAATGATTTCGGCTGTGGATCTCACCCGTGAGACCCGGGGCAAGGTGTTTTTGATGGCGAATCGATGGAGCTCGGCACTCAGGCTGCTCGACGCATCCTCGGCAATGAGGGTGTGGTAATTGTGCTGCCAGGCATCGCGTGCGGTCGATTCCACCCCGAAATTCGTCATCAGGCCTCCGATCACCACATGGGTGATGCCGCGCCGCCGCAATTGCAGGTCGAGCTCGGTTCCGTGAAAGGCGCTCCACTGCCTTTTGGTAATGAGCAGGTCGGGTTTGATCGAAGCGAGCTCGGCCGGGAACTCGGCCCAGTCGGCAGGCAGGCCGCCAGGAGGAAGGACCATGGGCACGTCGGTTGAGCCTCCGGGCCTGTCGGCATAGCCCTCCGAGAAGTCGACCCGGACGAGAGCGACGGTTGCTCCTTTTTGCGAAAACCGATTGGCGAGGCGGGCGCTGTTCGCGATGATTGTCGCTGGTGCGTGCGGACCTATGGGCAAGGCGAGGGTGCCTTTTTGCACATCGATCAGGACGAGGGCCGTGCTGCGGGGATCGAGCTTCAGCATGAGTGGACTTTCAGGTATCGAAAGAGGGAGGAAGCGGCGTCGGATGAGGTTCGATGATTCATGAGGATATCCTCATGTTGGAGTTATATGAGGATGGTCTCACAAAAAACAAGCGCAAAGGCGAATGCCGCGATCCGTGCGCCGCAACGACAGCGTGGGCGTGAGCGTGTGGCCGCCCTTCTGAAAGCCGGAGAGGAGATCTTCGCCGAGAAAGGTTTCGATGCCGCGACCATGACGGAGATCGCAGCGCGGGCGAAGGCTTCGATCGGGTCCCTCTATCAATTCTTCCCGACCAAGGAGCTGCTCGCTGATGTGCTTCAGACAGCGAATGGCGAGGCGCTCGCCCAGATGCTCGAAGCCTTGGGTCAAAAGTCAAAACAAATGACGCCCGCCGAGCTCTTGGACTCCCTGTTCCAGGACCTGTCCGCCTTCCTCTTGGCTCATCCGTCTTTCGTTCTCCTGGCGGATCGCCCGGCTGCGGACAAGGCACAGAAGACTGAACGGCGCAACCGCATGCGCAGCCAGATCGCGATGCTTCTGTCTCAGACGAATCCGCCGCTGCCTCGCGAACGGGCCGAGGTCATGGCCGTCATTGTCCTGCACCTCATGAGGGTTGCGGCAGCCATCAGCGGCGAGACGGATCTACCCGTTCGCGATGCTGTCCTTCGGGACTTGCGCGCCATGCTCATCAGGCAAGTCAACGAGCCGGAACAGCGACCGCGGATCAGGCCGCTTTAAGCCGCGCCAAGTCGAGATCGAGCTCCCGCAAAGCCTGCATCACCACGCCTTCGGTGAGAAGATCGAGGGAGGATTCCACCACGTGGACGGCGGCAAGGGCTCTCAATTCCGGAATCGTCTGCGATTCGATGGCTGCCTCGAAGGAGGGGCGTAAAAGATCCATGGCTCGCGTGCCGGGGCCGCAGATCACGACGTGATCAGGCTCCAGCGTCTGGATCAGGATGGAGACGGCATCGCCCAGGACCTCGCCGGCCTCGTGGAAGAGGTTGAGGAGAGCCGGATCGCCCGCACGGGCCTGCTCCACGATATTGTGCATGGCTTCCTCGCCCGGCAGCAGCAGGGTCGGAGCGGGGCGGTGGTCGATGAGCTGAGCATCCCGGTGCAGGGCATAATCGGCGAGATAGGCCTCGATGCAGCCGCGTCCGCCGCAGCGGCATTGCGGCCCGCTCCGGCGAAGCCGTACATGCCCGAACTCGCTGCCGCCGAAGCGCGCGCCGCGATAAAGCTCGCCATGGATGAGAAAGCCCATGCCGACGCCATCACCGATCATCAGGCAGGCGGTACGACCCGACCGGAAATCGGGATTGCGCTGGGCGATGGCGAAGGCCATGGCGCTGGCATCGTTCTCGATGAGGACGGGTCTGCCGAGCCGCTCGCTCAGGCCTGCCGCGAGGGGCAGGTCGCGGGTGCCGAGGACCGGGCTCCAGGCCACGATTCCGTCCCGCGTGTCCACATAGCCTTGGCAGGCAAGGCCGATGGCCTTCACATCGGCCGCGCCGGTATCCCTGGCGAAGGTGGTGATCGTCTCCGTCAGAACGTCCATCAGCTCTTCGGCCCCAAGGCTGCGCAGGGGCCGTTCGATACGGCGGCTCGCCCGGTTGCGTCCCGCACTGTCCACGAGCCTGAGCTCGATGCGGTTGAAACCGGTCCAGACGCCGATCACGGAACCCAGTGAATCGGCAAAGAACAGGCGCACCTTGGGGCGGCCCCGGATAAGGCCTGAGCCTTGATCCGTCGTTTCCTCCGTCACCAGAATGCCTTCGTCCAGCAGGCTTGCCGTGAGCTCCGAGACACTGGCCGGGCTCATGCCGAGATGCTGGCCGATCTCGACCCGCGCCATGCGGCCTTCCCGGCGCAAGGCGTCCAGAAGGCGCCGTCGGGCTGTTTCACGAGGGGAGAGCGGAAGGAGGGTCATGGCACCTATTTGTTCACGTAACGAATAAATGATCTGCAGATAAAAAGCATATCCGACCAAAAGCTGAGAGCTTTGCCGCTTGAAGGTGGGATTGGTTGGGGTAATTATTTCTCCGCTCGAAAAATAAACATGGCAGCGTGAGCCACGTCTGTCGATCCGGCTGGAAGAGACAGCCTGCCATGAGCACAGGGCCTTGGAGGGAAGCCTGGCCCAGGAGGAAACCAATGATATCTAAGAAGCATGTTCTCATCAGCTTTGCCGCTCTGACCCTGTCTGCTACCGCAGCCTTCGCCCAGAGCAAAGGCCCGGTCATCGGCGTGAGCTGGTCGAACTTCCAGGAAGAGCGTTGGAAGACCGATGAGGCCGCCATCAAGGCCGCCATCGAGAAGGCCGGCGGCACCTATGTCTCGGCGGATGCTCAGTCCTCGCCTGCCAAGCAGCTGACAGATATCGAAAGCCTGATCGCCCGCGGCGCCAAGGCACTGATCGTGCTGGCCCAGGATGCGGACGCCGTTCGCCCTGCGGTCGAGAAGGCCGTGGCCGAAGGCATTCCGATCGTGGGGTATGATCGCCTCATCGAAATCCCGCAGGCCTTCTACCTCACCTTCGACAACGTCGAGGTCGGTCGCCTGCAGGCGCGCGAGGTGTTCAAGGTGAAGCCCGAGGGCAACTATGTGTTCATCAAGGGCTCGGGTTCCGATCCGAACGCCAACTTCCTGTTCCAGGGCGCTATGGAGGTGCTCAAACCCGCCATCGACGCGGGCAAGATCAAGAACGCGGGCGAGGCTTATACGGATGGCTGGCTTCCCGCCAATGCGCAGCGGAACATGGAGCAGTTCCTCACCAAGAACAACAACAAGGTCGATGCGGTGGTCGCCGCCAATGACGGCACCGCCGGTGGCGCGATCGCCGCGCTCGCGGCTCAGGGCCTTGCAGGCTCGGTGCCGGTATCCGGTCAGGATGCCGACAAGGCGGCCCTCAACCGCGTCGCGCTCGGCACGCAGACCGTGACCGTGTTCAAGGATGCCCGCGAACTCGGCCGCAACGCCGCCGAAATCGCGATGCAGCTCGCCGGCGGCAAGAAGCTCGCCGAGATCCAGGGAGCGAAGTCCTGGAACCTGGGGCCGAAGAAGCAGAATATGACGGCTCTCTTCCTCACTCCCGTCGCGATCACGAAGGACAACCTCGATGTGGTCATCAATGCGGGCTGGGCCTCCAAGGAGGTCGTCTGCCAGGGCGTGAAGGCAGGCTCCGTGAAGGCCTGCAACTGATCGGAGCTTGCTCCTGTGTCATCCCCGGCGAGCCTTTAGGCGAGGGAAGAGGATCCATTTACACGCTCAAGCGCTGTGGATCCTCTTCCCCTCCGCTTCGCTCCGGCCGGGGATGACAGCTTTTCATAGAATTATTCATCCGTTTTCAGCGTGACGCCATGAACGCCCCTGTTGCCACAACCGCGCCGCCGAGCACCGCTTCCGGCTCGTTTCTGTCGAAGCTCGAGATCGATGTCCGCATGCTCGGCATGCTCGCAGCGCTTGCCGTGATCTGGATCGGTTTCGATCTTTTGTCGGGCGGTGTTTTTCTCACCCCGCGCAATCTCTGGAACCTGTCGGTTCAAACCGCCTCCGTCGCGATCATGGCGACGGGCATGGTGCTCGTGATCGTCACGCGCAACATCGATCTCTCCGTCGGCGCCATCCTCGGTGTCGTCGGCATGATCATCGGCGTTGCACAGGTGCAGTGGCTGCCTGCCTATCTCGGCCTGGAGCATCCGCTCACCGCGCCGCTCGTGGTGTTGCTCGCGCTCATCGTCGGCGGAGCGATCGGCCTCTTCCAGGGTTGGCTCATCGCCTATCTCGGCATTCCCTCCTTCATCGTGACGCTTGGTGGTCTTCTCGTCTGGCGTGGTGCGGCCTGGTGGGTCACATCGGGTCAGACCATCGCGCCCATGGATACGCGCTTCAAGGCTTTCGGCGGCGGCGTGGAAGGCGCATTGGGTGCGACGACCACCTGGGTCATCGCGGCCATCGCCTGCGGTCTCATCGTCGTGGGGCTTGGGCTTTCGCGCCGCCGTCGCTTGAGCTTCGGATTTCCGGTCCGTCCTGGCTGGGCGGATGCGGTGATTGCCGCCGTCACCTGCGGCGCGGTGCTCGCGGCAGCAGCCATCGCCAATGCCTATCCGTTACCGGCAGGCACGGCCCGCCGCTGGGCGGAAGCACAAGGCATCGCCTGGCCGGAAGGCGGCCTGTTCATTCCGCACGGCGTCGCGCTGCCGGTGCTGATTGCCGTGGTGGTAGGACTCGTGATGACCTTCATCGCCACGCGTCGCCGGTTCGGCCGCTATGTCTTCGCCATCGGCGGCAATCCCGAGGCGGCGGAGCTGTCGGGCATCAATACGCGCTGGACACTGATGAAGGTGTTCGGCCTCATGGGACTGCTCTGCGGCATCTCGGCCTGCATCTCGACCGCGCGCCTGAACGCTGCGACCAACGCGGCGGGCACGCTCGACGAGCTTTACGTGATCGCCTCCGCCGTGATCGGCGGAACGTCCTTGGCTGGCGGCATCGGCACCATCGCAGGCGCGATGCTGGGGGCCCTCGTCATGCAGTCGCTGCAATCGGGCATGGTTCTTCTCGGCGTCGACACGCCCCTGCAGAACATCGTCGTCGGCGCGGTGCTCGTGCTGGCGGTGTGGGTCGACGGCCTCTATCGCCGCCGTATCAAGTAAGAGGGGAGCGTATCATGCAGCAGAATGGAACGACGCCTCTCGTCGAAATGCGCAACATCTCCATCGCCTTCGGCGGCATCAAGGCCGTGGACGACGTGTCCATCGACCTGCGTCCCGGCGAGGTGGTGGGCCTGCTCGGCCACAATGGCGCAGGCAAGTCGACGCTCATCAAGATTCTCTCCGGCGCCTACAAGCCGGACGCGGGCGAGATCTACGTGAACGGCGAGCATGCCGACATCTCCACGCCTCGCGACGCCAAGCGCTACGGCATCGAGACGATCTACCAGACGCTGGCGCTCGCCGATAACATCGATGCGGCCGGCAACATCTTCCTCGGTCGCGAAGTGCTCACGCCTTACGGCACGCTCGACGATGCAACGATGGAAGCTGAGACCCGCAAGGTGATGGCGCGTCTCAATCCGCATTTCCGGAGATTCAAGGAGCCCGTGAAGGCGCTCTCCGGCGGCCAGCGTCAGTCGGTGGCGATCGCGCGCGCGATCTATTTCAATGCGCGCGTGCTGATCATGGACGAGCCGACAGCGGCTCTCGGCCCCGCGGAGACGCAGCAGGTGGCCGATCTCGTGCTGCAGTTGAAGAAGGAAGGCATCGGCATCTTCCTCATCAGCCACGACATCCACGACGTGTTTGGCCTCGCCGACCGCGTGAGCGTGATGAAGAACGGCAAGCTCGTGGGCTCCGCCAACGTGCAGGACGTCACGCAGGACGAAGTGCTCGGCATGATCATCCTCGGCAAATGCCCGCCCGGCGCAACGCCGGGACCGGGCGCGAGCTAAGCGTTCCTGACACTCAGCTCGTCATGGCCGGGCTGGTCCCGGGCATCTCTCTATTTAGACCCTCTGTCCTCATCCTGAGGAGCAGACGCAGTCTGCGTCTCGAAGGAGTGTCCAGAGCGCACTGGAACCTCCTTCGAGACGGTCGCTGCGCGACCTCCTTGGGACCAGGACGGAGGAAGACAGAGCCGTTGACGACGGTAGGCAGTTAAGCCCGCGATCCTGCAGCCATGGGAGCGGGAGCCTCTTGCGCTTCCGCCTCTTCCTTTTGCCGCACCGTCTCCATCGTATCCCGCCGCACGATGAGGCAGAGGATCACGAGCGGAATACCAAGCGCCGCCGTGCCGGTGAACAGAAGCGGATAGCCGTAAGAATCCACCACGGCGCCGGAGGCACCGCCAATGAGCTTTCCGGGCAGCGCGTAGAGCGAACTCAGAAGCGCGTATTGGGTGGCTGCAAATCCCGGCGAGGTGAGACCCGACATGTAGGCGACCAGCGCCGCGCCCGCGAAGCCCTGGGCGAAATTGTCGATGCTGATGGTGAGCGTGAGTCCCGTGAGAGTGGCATTGCCGGCTGCGAGCCAGGAGAACATCACGTTCGATCCGGCCGCAATCGCCGCACCGATCAAAAGGCTCCACCAGAGGCCGAGACGGGTGAGCGCAAGACCGCCGGCGAAGGCGCCGATAATGCCGATCCACACGCCATAGAGCTTCGAGATATTGGCGATGTCGGCCTTCGAGAAGCCGAGATCGATGTAGAGCGGATTGGCCATGATGCCCGCCATGAAGTCGGGAAGGCGATAGCAGGCGATCAGCGCCAGGATCGGAACCAGCATCATGCGCTTGCGCTGGAAGAGATCGGCCAGAGGCTCGACGATGGCCTGGGCAAAGGGGACGTTCTTGCGGACCTGCACTTCGTCGATTCGCGGCGCCAGCAAGGTGCCGACAAGACCGATGCCCATGAGCGCAGCCATGGAAAGATAGGCGCTTGGCCAGTTCACAAGCTCGGCGATATAGAGCGCGCCCGCGCCCGCGCAGAGCAGCGCCAGGCGATAGCCGAGCTGCAGGCTTGCCGCCATCATGCCCTGCCGCTCCGTGGGGGCTGCATCGATTCGCCAACCGTCGATCACCACGTCCTGCGTGGCCGAGAAGAAGGCGATCGTCACGGCGGCGATGATGGTCAGCGGCATGCTGACCTGCGGCCCCGTGATGGCCATGCCAGTGAGGCCTGCCATCACGCCGAGCTGCGCCAGCGCCATCCAGCCACGGCGGCGGCCCAGCAGGCGCGCCAGAACCGGAACGTCATAGCGGTCGACGATGGGGGCCCAGAGGAACTTGAAGGAATAGGCCAAGCCCACCCAGCTCATGAGGCCGATGATCGTGAGCGAGATGCCGGCTTCCCTGAGCCATGTAGAGAGCGTGCTGAACACGAGCAGGAAGGGGAGGCCCGAGGAAAAGCCCAAGGGCAGCATGAGCGCGATGCGCCCGTCAGTCAGGATATCGGTCAGGGAAAGGCGGCGTTTGGTCGTACTAGCCATGAATCTGCTTGGAAATCAGGTGTGCGTAAGAGGCGCCACATTGGCACACGAGGCCGGGGATGCAAAATCAGACGCCTTCCTCTTCCTGCTCGACAGCCTTGCAGAGCTTGGCCAGAAAGATCTCGAGCGCGTCCTCGGGCGGGCAGTCCTTTTCCATGAGAACGCGCAGGCCCCATTGCTCCAGCACTGCATGTTCCACCGGATTGGGGCGCAGCATGAAGACGTAGGATTGCGGCCGGTCGCGCTCGTAGCCTGATCCGGCCCAGGTCTTCCAGAGCCGGTGCAGCAGAAAGCGGATGTTGAGATCCGTCATGCTGTAGCCGATGAACAGGATGGTTTTTCCCAAAGCGTCCGAGCGAAACTTGATGTCGAGCGGAGATTCAAAGGAGAGGCGGTCGAGATAATCGGTTTCGGCAATCACGATGGAATCGTCGTCATCGAAATCGCCATGGTACTTCACGATCTGCGGCACGCCCTCGCGGATGCGGGCGATGTCCTTGGCGTTGACGATCTTCACGTAATCCTTGTCCTGGAGGTCGAAGGCGGTTTCCAGGTTCCGGTCGAAATTCGTCGTGTAGATGATGGGAAAGTCGAGCCTGCAGATGAGCTCATGGACCTTGGATTTCTTCAACTTCTCTTCCGGTAGCGTCCAGTGCCGGTCCATCCAGCTGCGCAGGGGCCCGATGCTGCCCTGCCTGATCCGGTAGAATTCGGCGAGCGTCAAATAATTGAGGTCGCCCCCGTTGAACTTCGAAAGGTCGAGATCGAGCTCCTCCGCGATATGCTCGATCAGGGTGCTCCAGGAGGGCAGCCCGACGGTCATCGAGACGCCCGCTCCGGCAAAGAGAATGGCCTGACGCTTCTTGATGGCCCCGACCAGATCTTCCAGCACCTGAAACGCTCCTCGTGACGAACTCCTGTCCATAACGTTTGAGCGCGGCTGTCGGGCTCAAAGAGATGATGGATAAGTTTAAGCGTTTCATGTGTTGTCTGCAGGATGAGGCCCGTGAAACAGGAGAGGACCGGACGTGACAGTCTACCGGATCAAGCAGATCGATACCGTTTATGAGGGGTGGCGCAAGATTCTCAAGATGACCGTCCAGATGCCGGATGGGCGGATCATGACCCGCGAGGTGCTCAACAGCGGCGATGCCGCCGCCGTGCTGCCCTACGATCTGGAACGGCGCAAGGTGATCCTCGTCCGGCAGTTCCGGGCGCCTGTGATGCATGTCGAGGGGCACCCGGATTTTCTGGAGGCGGTGGCGGGCCTGCTCGACGGGGACGAGCCCGAAATCTGCGCCCGGCGCGAAACCATGGAGGAGGCGGGCATCAAGGTCGAGCATCTGGAGCCCCTGGGCCATTTCTGGTCGGCACCCGGGTTCACCACGGAGCGGCTGCATCTTTTCCTCGCGCCCTATGCCGAGGCCGATCGGGTCGGCGAAGGCGGCGGGCTCGCGCACGAGCACGAGGAGATCGAGGTGCTGGAAGTGAGCTTTGAGGACCTTGCTGGCCTCGTGGCCTCCAACGCCATCGCCGACATGAAGACCATGATCCTCGTGCAGGCGCTTCAGATGAAGCACCCGCAGTTCTTCGGCAAGACTTAAGAGCGTCCGACAAAAGCCGCCGTGAGCCTTAAACCTGAGGAGTGAGCTTGCTCGCGTCTCGAAGCCTCACCCTGAGGAGGATTGCGAGAGCAATCCGTCTCGAAGGGCGAGGCGTCTCCCATGCGCTCTGAACCCTCCTTCGAGACGCTGCTCCGCGGCTCCTCAGGATGAGGGCGTCGACTAGGCAATCTTAAGCGAGACGCTCTGCATGCCAGCGCAGGTGATCCTCGATGAAGCTGGCGATGAAGAAGTAGGAATGGTCGTAGCCTTCCTGGCGGCGCAGGGTGAGCGGCTGCCCGGCCTTGGCGCAGGCCTCTTCCAGGAGTTGCGGCTTCAGCTCGCTTTCCAGGAAGCTGTCCGCAGTTCCCTGATCGACGAGAATATCGGGCACACGGGCGCCGCTCTCGATGAGCGCACAGGCATCGTATTCGCGCCAGGCGGATCGGTCTGCGCCGATATAGTTCAACAGCGCTTTCTCACCCCAGGGGCAGTCCTTGGGGGAAGAGATCGGCGCAAAAGCAGAGACGGCCTTGAAGCGCTCCGGATTGCGGAGTGCGATCGTGAGCGCGCCGTGGCCGCCCATGGAATGGCCGGTGATGCCCTGCCGCTCCATGTCGGCGGGCAGGTTCTCGGCGATCAGCGCCGGCAGCTCGCGCTCGATATAGGAGCGCATGCGGTAGTTCTTCGCCCAGGGTTCCTGCGTGGCATCCACATAGAAGCCCGCGCCGAGGCCGAAATCATAGGCTCCCTCCGGGTCATCCGGCACACCTTCGCCGCGCGGACTCGTATCCGGCGCGATGAGGATGAGGCCGAGCTCCGAGGCTATCCGCTGCGCGCCTGCCTTGACGGTGAAGTTCTCTTCCGTGCAGGTGAGGCCGGAGAGAAACCACACCACCGGCACCTTGCTCTTCGCGGCCTGCAGCGGAATGTAGGCCGCAAGGCGCATCGGCGTGCCCGTCTCACGCGAGATGTGACGATAGACGAACTGCGTGCCGCCAAAGCAGCGCGATTGCGAGACGATCTCGAAGCTCATGCCTGTCACCGATCAGTAGACGATCACCGAGCGGATCGACTTGCCCTCATGCATGAGATCGAAGGCGGTGTTGATGTCCTCCAGCGGCATTGTGTGGGTGATCAGATCGTCGATGTTGATCTTGCCTTCCATGTACCAGTCCACGATCTTCGGTACGTCCGTGCGTCCGCGCGCGCCGCCGAAGGCCGTGCCCTTCCACACGCGGCCCGTGACAAGCTGGAACGGACGCGTCGAGATTTCCTTGCCCGCTTCCGCCACGCCGATGATGATGCTCTCGCCCCAGCCGCGATGGCAGCATTCGAGCGCCTGGCGCATCACATCCGTGTTGCCGGTGGCGTCGAACGAGAAATCCGCGCCGCCGCCGGTGAGATCGATGATCGCCTGCACCACCTTGTCGTTGCCGATTTCCTTCGGGTTGATGAAATCGGTCATGCCGAACTTCTCGGCCATGGCGCGCTTGGCCGGATTGATGTCGACGCCGATGATCTTGTCCGCGCCCACCATGCGGGCGCCCTGGATCACGTTGAGGCCGATGCCGCCGAGACCGAATACCACCACATTCGCGCCGGGCCATACCTTCGCGGTATAGATCACCGCGCCGATGCCGGTGGTGACGCCGCAGCCGATGTAGCAGATCTTGTCGAAAGGCGCGTCCTCGCGAACCTTCGCGAGCGCGATTTCCGGCAGCACCGTAAAATTCGCGAATGTCGAGCAGCCCATGTAGTGGAACACGGTCTCGCCATCGCAGCGGAAGCGGCTCGTGCCGTCGGGCATCAGGCCCTGGCCCTGCGTGGCGCGGATCGCGGTGCAGAGATTGGTGCGCCGCGACAGGCAGGATTTGCAGTTGCGGCACTCGGGCGTGTAGAGCGGGATCACGTGATCGCCCGGCTTCAGCGTCGTCACGCCGGGACCGACCTCGCGCACGATGCCCGCGCCCTCATGGCCGAGGATGGCCGGGAACTTGCCCTCGGAATCGAGGCCCGACAGCGTATAGGCGTCCGTGTGGCAGACGCCCGTCGCCATCACTTCCACCAGAACCTCGCCCGCCTTGGGGCCCTCGATGCGGATGGTCTCAACGGTGAGCGGCTTGCCAGCCTCCCATGCGACGGCGGCCCTGGTCTCCATGCTCGTTCTCCCAATGCGAATCGATGAGGGACTATGTGAACGGGCTTCCCGCAACGTCAATGGAAGGCCACCACCTATTCCAGTCTTTCCAGACAGGGCTGCCGATCATATGTGTGCTTTCGACAATGAAAGGATCAGCCCGTGCCCAATGTTCGCGCCGCCATCATTCCCGTCACGCCGTTCCAGCAGAACTGCACGTTATTGTGGTGCGAGAAGACCAAGAAGGCGGCGGTGATCGATCCTGGCGGCGATCTGGAGCGCATTCGCGATGCCATCGCGCAGAGCGGCGTGAGCGTGGAGAAAATCCTGCTCACCCACGGCCATATCGATCATGCAGCAGGTGCGGCAGAACTGCGCGAGGAGCTTGGGGTCACGATCGAAGGCCCACACGAGGCGGACGATTTCCTGCTTCGGCATTTGGCCGAGCAGGGACAGGCTTATGGAATCCCTGCGCGCGCGGTCACGCCGGACCGCTGGCTCAATGAAGGCGACACGGTGACGGTCGGCGATCTCACTCTCGACGTCCTGCATTGCCCCGGCCATTCGCCGGGCAGCGTCGTGTTGGTCTCGAAGGCAGAGCGCTTCGCCATCGTGGGCGATGTGATCTTCCAGGGATCCGTCGGTCGCGTGGATCTTCCCGGCGGCGACGGCAAGGCGCTGATCCGCTCGATCAAGGACAAGCTCTTGCCGCTCGGCGATGACATCGCCTTCATCTGCGGCCATGGTCCCATGAGCACGCTCGGTCAGGAGCGGCAGACCAATCCGTTCCTGCAGGGTGAGGGGCTGATCTAGGACGTATAAAACAAACTTTGCCCTCATCCTGAGGAGCAGACGAAGTCTGCGTCTCGAAGGAGGGTCCAGAGCGCATGGGAGACGCCTCGTCCTTCGAGACGGATTGCTCATGCAATCCTCCTCAGGATGAGGCTGTGTTGGGCAATCCATTCACCCGAAAGAAATCGGCCCGGGAGCAGTCCCGGGCCGTTCCATTTCGCCCCTACGGCTTATTGTTTTATTCCGCCGCCTGGATGAGCACGGCGCCCTTCAGGCCCATGCGATCGGCAACGCCGAGGCCGTAGGCCTTGTCGGCGAGATAGAAGTGCACGATCTGGCGCTTCACGATCTCTTCCGGTACGCCCTGCATCGCTTCCGCGATGTTGTCCATGAGCCGGTTCTGCTCCTCCGGCGTCATGAGGCGGAAGAGATTGCCGGGCTGCGTGTAGTCGTCGTTGCCGGCGCGGTGATCGTAGCGATCCGCATCGCCTGAGATCTTGAGCGGCGGCTCGGCGGCGCGAGCGGTCTGGACCGGACCATTGAAGGAGTTCGGCTCGTAATAGGCATCACCCCGGTTCGGGATGTCGAAGAGCATCGAGCCATCCGCATGATAGTGATGAACCGGGCAACGTGGACGGTTCACCGGCAGAGCCTCGTAATGGGTGCCGACGCGATAGCGGTGCGCATCTGCATAAGCGAAGATGCGGCCCTGCAGCATCTTGTCGGGCGAGAAACCGATGCCAGGCACGATGTTCGACGGCGAGAACGAGGACTGCTCCACTTCGGCGAAGTAGTGCTGGGCATTGCGGTTGAGTTCGAGAATGCCGACCTCGATCAGCGGGTAATCCGCATGCGGCCAAACCTTCGTAACGTCAAACGGGTTGTAGGAGGTCTTCTCCGCATCCGTCTCCGGCATGATCTGCACGCAGAACTTCCAGCGCGGGAAGTCGCCGCCTTCGATGGCCTCATAGAGGTCGCGCTGAGCACTCTCGCGGTCCTTGGCGACCACCTGTTCCGCCTCGCGGTTTGTCCAGGTCTTGATGCCCTGCATGGACTTGAAGTGGAACTTCACCCAGAAGCGCTCACCCGCCGCGTTGATGAAGGAATAGGTGTGCGAACCGAAACCGTGCATGAAGCGATAGCCCTGCGGCAGCCCGCGATCCGAGAACAGGATCGTGACCTGATGGAGGCTCTCGGGGCTGAGCGACCAGAAATCCCACATGGCTTTCGGCGAACGCAGGTTCGTTGCGGGATGGCGCTTCTGCGTGCGGATGAAGTCGGGGAACTTCAGCGGATCGCGGATGAAGAACACGGGCGTATTGTTGCCCACGATGTCCCAGTTGCCCTCTTCCGTGTAGACCTTCAGGGCGAAGCCGCGCACGTCGCGCTCGGCATCCGCCGCGCCGCGTTCGCCGGCGACGGTGGAGAAGCGCAGGAAGACCTCCGTCTTCTTGCCGATCTCGGAGAACACCTTCGCCTTGGAGTACTTGGTGATGTCATTGGTGATGGTGAGCGTGCCGTAAGCCGCCGAGCCCTTGGCATGCACCACGCGCTCCGGAATGCGCTCGCGATTCTGGTGGGCCAGCTTCTCGACCAGCTGGTAATCCTGCAGCAGCAGGGGGCCGCGCTCGCCGGCGGACAGGCTGTTCTGGTTGTCGGCAATCGGCGCGCCGGCCGTGGTCGTCAGTGTCGTTGTCTTTGTCATGGTCGTCCCCATTGAATGGGTGCAAGATGCCCATGAGAAGCGATAAGGTCCAATTATATTGATTAAAAAGTGCGATCAGATATTCTTATCGCCGTCATGATCACTTTCCGGCAGTTACGATATTTCGAGGCGCTCGCCCGGACGCAGCATTTCGGCATGGCGGCGGACCAATGCGCCGTAACGCAGCCAGCCCTCTCCATGCAGATCAAGGAACTTGAGCGGGAGCTTGGCATCGAACTCGTCGAGCGGCGCGGCAATTCCGTTGTTCTGACGCGGGCCGGGCAGGAGATTGCCGCGCGAGCCGAAGCGATCTTGGGACAGGTGCGCGAGTTGTCGGAGCTGGCGCGCCAGCATCAGGGCGTGCTCTCGGGTCCCCTGCGGCTCGGGATCATTCCCTCCGTGGCACCCTATCTCCTGCCGGCGATCCTCACGGAGGTCGAGCGGCACTATCCGAAACTCGATCTGCAGATCCGCGAGACGCAGACCGACACGCTGGTGGACGAACTTTCACGCGGCGATCTCGATGCCGTGCTGATCGCCCTGCCTGTGCAGAATGCGCAGCTGGAATCGATGCCGCTCTTTGATGATCGCTTTCTCGTCGCCGTGCAGGCTCAGGCGGCCGATCAGTGGGCCTCCAAGGACTTGCTCGAGTGGATCGGGCAGGAGCGCCTGCTTTTGCTGGAAGAAGGACATTGCCTGCGCGAGCAGGCGCTTCACTATTGCCAGATCGCCAACATGCAGGCGCGCAAGGCGCTCGGAGCCGCCTCGCTCACTACCATCATGCAGATGGTGGCGGCAGGCCATGGCATCACGCTTCTGCCGGAGCTGTGCGCTGCGACGGAGGTCGACCACAGGCGCGTTGCGCTCATCCCGTTTCCGGATAATCCGCCCATGCGCACGCTGGGGCTCGTCTGGCGACGAACATCGGGGCGGAAGAAGGATTTTTCCGCGCTCGGCGATCTCATCAAGACAATCAGCCGGAACGGCCAAGGCACAGAGAAAGCCTCTGGGGCGTTGGAACACTAAGATGATTTTTCACCGCGCCGGACCAGGAGAGCCGCGATGACCAGAGAGAATCCCATCCAGATCGCGGTCTGGAGCGACTATGTCTGCCCGTTCTGCTATCTGGAGCGGCCCGTTCTCGAGCGCATCCGGACCGAGCTGGGCGATGACGTGCAGATCGACTGGCGTTCTTTCGAGCTTCGCCCGGAGCCGGAGCCGACGCTCGATCCCAATGCGGAATATCTTCACCGCGTCTGGACCCAATCCGTTTATCCAATGGCTCAGGAGCGCGGCGTGACCTTGAAGCTGCCGCCGGTTCAGCCGCGCAGCCGCAAGGCTCATGAAGCAGCCGAGTTCGCACGCGATGCGGGCCGCCTCGATGCCATGAACAAAGCTCTTTTCAAGGCTTTCTTCGAGAATGGGAGGGATCTCGCCGATCTCGATGTGCTGCTCGAGGTCGGACAATCCGTTGGCTTGGATCGCGAAGACCTGCGCGAAGCCCTCATCAGCGGGCGCTATGAGCCGAGAGTTCTCGACGATCAACATCTGGCAAGGCAAATCGGCATTTCCGGCGTTCCCGCGCTGGTCGTCAGCGCGGGCCACCAGGCCTATCTCGTCTCCGGCGCTCAGCCCTATGAGACGGTGAAGGACGTGATCGCCTACGCCACAGGCGAGAAGAAGGCAGCAACCTGATCGGTCACGAAAAAGGCTTCCCGGACCCAGTCCGGGAAGCCTTTCTTGATTGTCCGGGCTGGAGATGTCAGCAGCTCGTGAGCTTCACACGCTCGACTTCAAGGCCGAAGAGCGGCCGGACGCGCGTGCCGATCACGTTGCCGGCAAAGGCCGCCGCGAGCCACACCCAGCCATGCAGGCTGCCCGAGGCGATGCCCGAGAAATAGGCGCCGATGTTGCAGCCATAGGCGAGGCGCGCACCATAGCCGAGAAGCAGGCCGCCGGCGATGGCGGCAACGGCGGAGCGCAGCGGGATCTTCCACACCGGCGCGAAACGCCCGGCAAGCGACGATGCAAACAGGGCGCCGAGGATGATGCCGAAATCCATCACCGTCGTGATGTCGTTGAAGATGCTGCCGTTGAGCTCGGCCTGGCGGGCGGGTGCGGACCAGTAGGGCCAGCTCGCCACATCGAAGCCGATGGCGGCCGCGATCTTCGAGCCCCACAGGGCGAAGGCCGAGGTGACGCCCCAGGGGCGGCCTGCGAGGTAGAGCGTGACGAAATTCAACAGCGCCAGCGCCACCGCACCGGCAACCAGCGGCCAGGGGCCACGCAGGAAGCGGGCGAGCCCCTGGCGCGGGGAGGGGGCGGCTTCGATCAGCCGACCGTGACGGCGCTTTTCGAACACCACCGTGACGGCAGCGATGAGCGCGAAGATGACGAGCTGCACGGCTAGCGCAGTCCAGGGGCCCCAGAGCTCGATGATCGAGATCTTGGGCAGGCTCGGCAGGGCCGTCCACCAATGCAGATGCGCGGCGCCGATCGCCGAACCTGCGATGAAGCCTGCGAGCGTGATCAGCATGCGCGTGGAGCCGCCGCCCACCGTATAGAGGGTGCCGGAGGCGCAGCCGCCGCCGAGCTGCATGCCGATGCCGAAGATGAAGGCGCCGAACACCACGCTGAGGCCCGCCGGGGAGACGTTGCCCGCGACCGGCTGGCCGAAGAGGGAGCCGGAGGCGAGGACGGGGAAGAACAGGATTGAGGCGATTGCCAGCATGACCATCTGCGCCCGAAGGCCTTCGCCCCGCCGGTCTGCGATGAACACGCGCCAGGCGGAGGTGAAGCCGAAGGCGGCATGATAGAGCACAAGGCCAAGCGCAGCGCCGAGCACATAGAGCGCGGCTTGCTTCGGGTTGATGAGGGCGCCGAGAAGGGCCGCGCCGCCGATGACGCCCGCAGCTGCCGCAAGCGAAGCCGGAGCATTGATGTTCACGCTCGCCCGGTTTCCAGCGGAAAGAGGCGAAGCCACTGCAGAGCTGGACATGGAGACCTTCCTTGCTGCGTTGGGGATAAGGCCTTCGCGGCCTGCGGACTGAACATGTGGTTCTTTTTAAAGAACGTCAATAGATGTATTATAGGAAATATATACGCATTAAATATGTGAATTTTTGCGAATTGCCCCTGCTGACTTTCTGCCCGATGTTCCCGCCGCACCCTCACAGGAATGACCGCTCATATGTCCATCAAGCCTGACGTCCCCGCTGCCATCGGCAATACGCCTCTCATCAAGCTCCGCCGTGCCTCGGAACTCACCGGATGCACGATCCTTGGCAAGGCCGAGTTCATGAATCCCGGACAATCCGTGAAGGACCGGGCGGCCCTCTTCATCATCCAGGATGCGGTGAGGCGCGGGGTGCTGAAACCCGGCGGCGTGATCGTGGAGGGAACCGCGGGCAATACCGGCATCGGCCTTGCCCTCGTCGCTAATGCCTTGGGCTATCGCACAGTGATCGTGATCCCCGAAACGCAGAGCCAGGAGAAGAAGGACATGTTGCGCCTGGCCGGCGCCGAACTCATCGAAGTGCCGGCCGTGCCATATGCCAATCCCAACAACTACGTGAAGGTGTCGGGGCGACTCGCGGAGCGCCTTGCCGCATCCGAGTCGAATGGTGCGATCTGGGCAAACCAGTTCGACAACGTGGCGAACCGGCAGGCCCATATCGAGACGACGGGTCCGGAGATCTGGGAGCAGACGGGTGGCGAGGTCGACGGCTTCATCTGTGCGGTGGGCACCGGCGGTACGCTGGCCGGCGTCGGCATGGCATTGAAGAAGAGCAATCCGAAGATCGCGATCGGCCTTGCCGATCCGATGGGTGCTGCGCTTTACAGCTATTATACGACGGGTGAGCTGAAATCGATGGGCTCATCCATCACCGAAGGAATCGGTCAGGGGCGTATCACGAAAAATTTGGAGGATGCGCCCATCGACGTCGCGTTCCAGATCCCCGATGAGGAAGCGCTGCCGGTCATCTTCGATCTGCTGGAGCATGAAGGCCTGTGCCTGGGCGGGTCGTCAGGCATCAACGTGGCGGGCGCGATCCGTCTCGCCCGTCATCTCGGCCCGGGGCATACGATCGTGACGGTGCTGTGCGATTACGGCACGCGCTATCAATCCAAGCTTTTCAACCCGGCCTTCCTGCGCGAGAAAAACCTTCCCGTGCCTGAGTGGTTGGAGCGCAATAGCAAGATTGATCCGGGGCTCGTGTAAGAGCGCGCAAAGCAAACGCTGCGTCCGAGCGAGCAGACGCAGCGTCAGATTTCGGCAATGAATTCTTTAAGCAGCGGAGGGCGTGCTCGTTTCCGTTGTCTCGCTTTCCTCCGGGCGCGCCTGATGCGTGCGTGAGAGATTGACTGGCGGACGTGCGGTTTGTCCCGGCTGTGCTGCTCTTGCAGGAGCAATAATGTTCTGAAGGTCCGCCTGGATGCTGTCGAGAAGATCGATCATCCACAGCTCGCTCGTATCCACCTTGTCTCGCAGGGCGGACTTCGCGATATCGACCTTCGCGGAAATTTCCATCGGGTTGCGGGACGGCAGCGTGCTGAAATCCTGCTCGAGGGTTGCGAGCTCGACCAGAAGCTCATCGCGCAGAGCACGCTGCTCCTCGGCGGTGATCAACGGCGAATTCAGCATGCCACGCAGGGCTGCCCAGCGCAGGCCAAGAGCGCTCACGGATTGCGTGCCGCTGAGTTCTGCGAGTTTCTGATTTTCAGCCACGGGATCATCCTTCTGAGAAAACTGAATCAAACCGTGACAGGAAGAGGGATGGTTGTGGCGTGAATCGGGCAGGCACGTGAGAAAAGCGAAAACCGCGCGCGAAAAGATCGCGCGCGGTTAACGAATTCAGCCGATAAAGAAATACAGTGTCAAAGCCGCGCCTACTGCGATCACCAGCCAGCGGATCACGCTCGCCGGCAAGCGGCGTCCGAAGACGACGCCGAGATAACCGCCGATCACGGATGCGGCGCCGACGATGAGCGTCTCGGGCCAGCTGACGAGGCCAGCCGCGATGAACAACACGACGGCGACGAGTTGTATGAGCGTGGAGCAGAGGTGCTTCGCCGAGTTGATGAGGTGGAAATCATCGCCCTCGGTGATGGCAAGCGCCGCGAGCATCACGATGCCCATGCCTGCGCCGAAGAAGCCGCCATAGGCGGCAACGAGAGTTTGGAAAGCGAGGCCTGCCGCCCACGCGCGGTTCGAGGGGTGTTTGCCCTCGACCTTTCCGATGCGGCGGGCGAGCGCCACGATGCTCGGGCTCGCGGCAAAGAGCAGGGTCGCGAACAGCAGAAGCCACGGCACGAGCTGGCGGAAGGCTGCGTTGTTCGTGACGGTGAGAATATAAGCGCCACACAGGCCGCCGATTAGGCTCACCGCACCGAGGGCCGCAAAGCGGCGGGCATTGGCGGCAAGCTCTCGTCTGTAGGCCCAGGCGCTTGAAAGGTTCGCAGGTGTCACCGCGACCGCGCTGGTCGCATTGGCCACCACCGGGGGAAGGCCTGCTGCGACAAGGGCCGAGAAGGTGAAGAAGGTGCCGCCGCCTGCAATTGCGTTGACGAGACCTGCCGCAAGACCCGAAGCCGCAAGAAGAGCCGCAGTGGTGAGTTCCATGATCCGTTCAGTCTGATGAGGAGAAAAGGCGAGGAGGGAAGGCTGGAGATAGCACGTCGGGGCTTTTAGAGCCCCTTGAGCGAATGTCTAGAGAGACGCAAAGCGCGAAAAAAGCACGTCTTGAGCCTTAAAATCCTAAGCTTTCCTGTGGATCACAGCTTGGGCATCCATTGCTCTAAAGCCCGCGAAGGCGGAATTTAGAACACATGTCGAACATCATCCCTCTCGTCCCGCGCCTGAAGCAGGCCAAACCCGCCGCCTCCGAGGCGGAGGAGCGCGCTGCGCTGGCGGCAGATCTGATCGATCTGATCGAGCGGGTGAGGGACGTGACCGAGCATGTGGCCGCCCTGTCCGGCCCACCCCTCCAGATCCAGCAGACGGCCCAGCATCTTTTGGACGCTGGAACCGCCCTGGAGCGGGCTGTCGAGTCGCTGACCGAAAACGGCGAGTGGGTTCCGTTTTAGAAGCCCTGTGATGGGGCTTGAGGCGTCAGCTTCCAGAGCACGGGCGAATCCAGCCCCCTATTTCAGCGCCTCTATCCTTTCTCCCGCTTGGGCGATTCCGAGGGCGCGAGCCCTCATATAGAATTCCTGCGCCTTGGCCGGATCGCCCCGGATGCCTACGACCCGCAACCTGGAAAGGGCATTCGGATCGAACGTCTCGGCCATCAGGAAGGCAGCGCGCGCATTGCCGCTTGCCAGGGACCGCTCCAGCAGGAGACGGGCTCCGCTCACGTCTCCCTTGCTCAGAAGCTCTTCCGCGCGGGCGATGAGTCGGTCGTCTGCCTTCACGGTATCCGGCGGGCTATTCCTGATCTCTGCCTGCGGAGAAGCCTTTATCGCATCCACGGGCTTCGGTGGGACGGGCAGCGGTTGGATACTGTCCGGCAAGGATGCGACTACGACGGAGGCAGACTCCCTTTGAGGCAAGGCGGATGTGATCTCTTGCGGGGCCGCTTCGACCTGAGGCAGAGACGAGACGTTCTGGGGTTGAACATTCTCCTGGTCCTGAGGCAACGGGGCGTCCATCCCTTTGTCTGCAATCCGGAGCACAAGAGGTATGGCGCTTGACTGGTAGGGCTCCTGCAGAGTGCGTATCTGCTTGAGGGCATTGGTGAGTTCTTCGGTGAGTGTGCCTCTCCGAATCCGTTCCTGCGCGAGAGCATTCTCCAGCTCAGTCACTCGGGCCGATTCGGATGCAATCGCCTCATTCTTGAAAAGCTTCAATGCGCGAAGCTCCTGCTCCATGCTGGCAAGCTGATGGACGGCATTGTCTCTTTGCTCCCGTTCCTGTCGCAGACGAGCCTCCAGTTCGTCCGTATTCGGTGGAGGTGCAGGCTTTTCCTGTTCTCTCGACTCCTGCAGAGCCTGATAAGCCGCCTGGAGACTCGCGAGCTCGCGCGTGACGGCTTCGACCTGCTCCTGCTCCTTGCCCAAGGATTGCTGCATCTCGGATGCTTTCGCCTCCTGAGAGGCCGTTTCCGTCTCCAGCTGTGTCTTCAGGACGCTATTCTCCTCCATGAGATCATTCAGCGTTTTGGAGATCGTACTGCTGTAGAATTGCTCCTGCTCCAGCGCCCTCTGCAGATCGGCTGCGTTCGATGCAGCAGAAGAGGCAGGTGCGCTGCAGGTCGCCGGCGGCATTCTTTCCTCGGTCGGATTCGGCAAAGATATGGAAGCTCCGTCGATACCGGCGGCCTCAAGAATCGCGAGGAAGTCAGGATCATGCAGGTGATCGGTGAGGAGAACGGCGAGAGTGCCAATCTCGATGGCCGTATTGAGGCTGTTCTCCGCGCCGCTCAGATCGCCGTTGCGGATGGAGGATCGAAGCTTTTCAGCAAATTGTATCCTGTCTTGGGATGTTAAAAGAACCCGCAGAAGGTGCGGAAGGTTCGAGGCTCCCGGCTGGCCTGGAATGTTGGTGCCTGCCACCGGACCGATGCTCTCGGCCGTGCGGCTTTCGGCGAATGCAGGGCCGAGGAGCGAAAGGCTGATCAATGTGCCGGCCAGCAACTCGGTCGCTAAACGTTTCGAGGTCGATGCGTCTCGTCCATTCATGTCGGACCTCCCTCTTTGGTTGCCAAAGGCTTGATGCTTAAGCCTTTGGCCTCGGTCCAGTTGGATCTTGATTAGTCTTGCCGGGTGCTCCGCCGGGTCACTTTCTGCCGATCGGTTTGCCATGCCAGGAAATCCCGGAAGAGAGCTTCGCGCTGCTCTGCCGTCACATTGATCCCTCTGCTGTTTATGAAGCTCTCAAAACCTTGAACCTCAGCCGATGGATTGCCTGCCGCAGCGCGGTCCAACCAGTCCTGAGCAGGCTTCACGCGTTCCCAGCCGGGTACGTCCGCAGCCAGATTGACTTCCTTCCATTTCGGATGTCGGCCCGGTTGGAGAAACTCGTCGAAATGGGAGAAGAACGCATTCACGAAACGCTTGACCCGGGAATACCGATCGGAATTTTCTGGCCAGTTGAATACGGCGAGCAGGCTGCCGACGGCCAAGGTTTCGGTCGGCTGATTCCTGTCTACCAGCTGCGGATAATCCTCACTGGTAAAGCGGGCTGGAAAGTAGCTCTCCGCGATCTCTCCTTCAAAGGGGATAGAGATAAGATGGAAGCGTCCATCAGTCTGGAATTCCGCAATCGCGCGCACCGGCCGCCCGGCGACATAGACGGCCGCCTGGATTTCCCCGGACTTGAGCTTCGCATAGGACGAGGCCTGGTCGAAGGTCGTGACTTCCGGCTTGATTCCGAGCTTCTCGAAGATGAGGCGCGAGGTCAGGTTCGTTCCGCTGCCGGCCTTGTCGATATTAACCTTTTTACCATCGAGCTGCCGGATGTCGGTGATCTCCCGGCTTGCGATGATATGGACCTCCTCGTTGTAGAGACGGGTGATGAAGCGCAGGCGCCGGGCTGCACTGTCCTGAAGGTTTTCGGCCTTCAGCTGCTCCCGAGCATCCATCTGCACGATGCCGATATCGACGCCGCGCAGGAACATGATGTCCCGCAGATTCTGCAGCGAGCCGCGTCCGATCATCGGCAGAACGCGCAGGTCCTCGCCGTCGAGGACGTTGGCAAGATCGGCTGCAATACGGATGTAGGTTCCGTCAGCCCCGCCTGAGATGACACCTACGGTACCGGTGTTGGCGCGGGAGGGACTGAATGCCGGTGCGGTCTGGGCCGATGCACCGGCCAGACCCGAGATGAGAATGGCTGCAACGACAGGAGCCTGATGCAACAAAAGCTTCAGAAATTTGCGTGCTGAGAGAAAACCATAAGCGCGACCCGACATTCCTTGTCCTCCCTGGACCTGCCTTCCGGCTGCTCGTCGATCGTTTTGTTTCCGTGCGTCGTTTTAAGAAAATGATCTTCAAAATTCAGAAGCAAAACGAAGGAAGAACGATCCTATGCTCCTCGCGAGCATGGTCAATTGAGCTTCGACCTCTGAATACTACGCAAGAAGTGATAGAGACTACTCACAAAGAGATATGTTTTGTCTTTATATTCCTTGTGGAAGTGCAATTTCTCATCGACGAACTGCCAGGCTTTGTCGGCCAAGAAGCCGTTTTGGTTCGCGGCATTAAGAAAATTGTTGGCGCCGAGCAGCTCTTTTAACGGTCCATTAACCATAAGCGTTCGAAATCAGGGAGTATTAAAGGAATTTGACCTCCCGTGACCATCGCCGTTCGCCCCCGCCCCGCTCTTCGCTTCCGTGGAAGGTCCTTCATGGCCCTGGTCCTCGCGCCTGAAGTGCCGCTGAGGGACTGGCTCGAGGATCTCGATGCCGTGTCGGAGCGTTCGCCCGGATTTTTCTCCGGTCGCCCGATCATTGCCGATGTCTCCAACCTCAAGCCCTCCAAATCCGAACTGAAGTTCCTCCTGGCCGCTTTCAGGATGCGCAATATCCGCATCATCGGCCTCGAGGGTGCTGCGCCTGAGAATGTCGAGCCCGACATGCCGCCGCAGATTACCGGCGGCAAGCCTGCGGGCGAGATCGATGTGACGGATGCCGTCGGCACCGCCAATGACGCGGTTGCGGCCGTCTCCGCATTCAGCCACCAGCCCTCCGCGGAGAAGTCGCTGATGATCGAAGGCTCCGTGCGCTCGGGCCAGTCGATCCTGCATCCCGAAGGCGACGTTACGGTTCTCGGCTCCGTCGCCTCCGGCGCGGAGATCGTGGCCGGCGGCTCCATTCATGTTTACGGTGCGTTGCGAGGCCGCGCGATTGCCGGATGCACGGGCAATGGCCGTGCGCGCATCTTCTGCAGAAAGTTCGAGGCCGAGCTCATCGCTATCGACGGTCTTTACAAGACCGCCGACGACCTCGGCACAAAGTTCCACGGTCAACCCATCCAGGTTCACCTGGATGGCGATTCGATCATCCTGCAAACCCTGGATTGATAGAGAGAAAGAGAGACGACAATGGCCAAAGTCTTGGTCGTAACATCCGGCAAAGGTGGCGTTGGCAAGACCACGTCCTCGGCAGCTCTGGGCGCGGCGCTCGCGCATAGTGGCGACAAGGTCGTTGTCATCGACTTTGACGTCGGCCTGCGCAATCTCGATCTCGTCATGGGCGCGGAGCGCCGCGTGGTGTTCGATCTCATCAACGTGGTGCAGGGCGATGCCAAGCTCTCTCAGGCTCTCATCCGCGACAAGCGCCTCGAGAACCTCTCGCTGCTTCCCGCGTCGCAGACACGCGACAAGGACGCGTTGACGGAGGAGGGCGTGGCCAAAGTGCTCGGCGAACTGCGCGAGAAGTTCGACTGGATCATTTGCGATAGCCCGGCCGGTATCGAGCGCGGCGCCACCATGGCCATGCGCCATGCGGATGTGGCCGTCGTCGTCACCAATCCGGAAGTGTCGTCGGTTCGCGATTCCGACCGCATCATCGGCCTCCTCGATTCCAAGACCGAGAAGGCGGAGAAGGGCGACCGCATCGAGAAGCACCTGCTGCTCACCCGCTACGATCCTGCCCGCGCCGAGCGTGGCGAGATGCTCAAGGTGGACGACGTTTTGGAAATCCTCTCCATCCCGCTGATCGGTATCATTCCCGAAAGCGAAGAGGTTCTGCGCGCGTCCAACGTGGGCTCGCCGGTGACCCTCAACAACCCGTCGAGCGCGCCGGGCCGCGCCTATTTCGATGCCGCACGCCGGCTGAAAGGCGAGACCGTCGAGATCACGATCCCGAGCGACAAGAAGGGTCTGTTCGGCAAACTGTTCGGACGGAGGGCCGCATGAGCCTCATGAGTTTCTTCAACCGCCGCACGTCGGCGCCTGTTGCGCGCGAGCGCCTGCAGATCCTGCTGGCGCATGAGCGTGGCATCGTCGGCGGGCAGCCCGATCTGGTGGCGAAGCTGCGCGAGGAAATCCTCGCCGTCGTCCGCCGCCACGTGATGGTCGAGCACGACAACGTCCAGGTGAAGATGAACCGCGATGCGGATATCTCGACCCTCGAGATCGAGGTCGAGATCCCGGCTCCGGTCCCGGTCGGCGCCCGCTGATCAATGTTCGCGAAATGATGAAACGGCCCCCTGCAGGTGCAGGGGGCCGTTTGCTTTACGGCTGCTTGTTCCACACGCCGATCTTCGCCTCGCGCGCCTTATTCGCAGCAGCCTTCAATTCCGGCGTCGCCTCGGCCGTGGGCTGACCGCCGCCATTGTAGAGAATAACCCGCGACAGATCCTGCCCGCCGACATGGCAGCGATAGGTATCGTTGCCGCCCACGGGTTCGCACGTCACTTCGCGGCCCTGAAGATAAGCTGTCAGATCCTCCGGCTTGCCGGCGCCCGGTGCCCATTCCACGCCGAAGAGGCGGACCACTTCGCCATTCAGAGACAGGGTTGCAGTGTCGATCACATCCGGTACGCCGCGCAGCGTCTGACCGCCTGACGAACGCGGCGCAGCAGCGGGGGCATTGGCAACCTGGCTGGCGGCCACGGAGCCTGTTTCCGATGGACCATCGGTGCTGGCCTGCGTGATGTCGTCGGGACGGAGGAGAAGGAACGCGCCGAGGCCCAGAAGCAACAGAACGGCCGCAACAGCGCCCAAGGCGAAGCCGGGGCGGCGGGATACGGGTTTGTCCTGCAGGTTGTCGAAGAAGGCTTCGGCGCGCTCCCGGGAATCGGCAATCGAGTGGGCCAGTCCCTTTCGAACATTCGCCATCGTGCCGCTGCTGGTGAGGACCGGGGAGGCTTTCAACCTTTCGGACATCCTCTTGGACCAGGCGTGAAAGCGGGCCTTGCCTTTACGCCAACGGTTCAGCGCGTGCGTGTCCGAAGAGGGCGCGGGCTGGCTTTCCCGTGCCGGTTCGTTCGAGCCGAGGGTCAGCCAGTCCCGCTTCAGCTCCTGCTTCGGCTGTGCAACCTCGTGATGGGCCTGCTCCGCCAATTCATCCGGGGGTGACTGCGGCTTGGGCGGCGACTTGAAGAGAACGGGGTGGAGAGTACGCAGCTCGGCAAGCAGATCCTGCAAGGTGAACGGCACCTTCTCCCCATTCCTCTCGATCATGCGGGGCTGGCCGTTTGCATCGATCACGGTGAGCTTCATCTCGCCATCGATCTCGGACGGACGCAATGAGGACTCGATGATGAGTTCCAAAGCCCGGCGTGCATCGTCGGTCGGATTGATCCTGTCGACCTCGGCATGGATGAGCGCGCGCATACGCTCCCTCATCTGGACCGCATGACCGATGGGGGTGTCGCCGAGATGATGGGAAGTGTCGCGGACGGACGTGACATCACTCATTCGATGTTCCCTCCGAAGCAAGAGTGCGCCTACGTGTCTGCGTGAGCAATGTGCTGTGCTCCGCAACGATCACAGGCTTCTCGCCGATGAATTCCAAAATGAGCTGAAGCGCGCCGGAGCCTTGCGACATGCGCCGCCGCTTTGGATTGATCGCGGTGTAATCGAACACCGCATGCACCTTGCAGACCGTGCCGGCGGGGTTGCAATCGGTGCCGATAGCCTCCGGGCGGGGACGATATTCACGCTCTGGCCACCGGCGTATGAAGCGCTGCTTTTCCTTGTACAACCGCTCCAGGCTGACCGTGCGTCCATGAAAAAGCACACGCGGGGCATAAAGCTCGGCCGTCGCGTCGAGCGCTATGTCATTCCGCGCTGACCACGATGCCAGATAATCGATGGCGAAGTCCTTGGCCGCATCGGCCCGCGACACGCGTCGCTCATTCTGGGGCTGTTGCCGTGGCTCTGCGGCCTTCGTGCGCGGCTCAGATTGCTGTGGTTGCGCGGGTGGCGGCGCGGCTTGCGGCGGCTGCGCGGCTTGTCGGGGTTCCGGCGTTGGCGAGACGGCGGGCAGCCTGGGAGGCTGAGGGGATTGCGCGGAAGGGGCAGCAGGTGCGGGTTGCGGTTGAGCTGGAGGTGCCGCCTGAGGCGCGGCATCGCTCTCTGCTGGCGGATCGACCCACGGTTGTGCGCTTTGCGCAAGAACCACGGAGCCGCTTGCGCCGAGCAGCGCAAGAAGGGAGAGAGTCGATGCCAGTAACGGACCAGCCTGCATGTGATATTCCGAACCGCCTTCTCACGACGAAAAAGGTGACCGGGGAAAAGCAGGCTGGAGGGTTCTGAGTTCCATCGGGAACCGTGTCGGAAGGGTTCCGATCAGAGTTCCGCGACCGTGACGGAGCCAACGCCTGAAATGCCGATAGCCTGCGCGGAGGCGCGCGAGAGGTCGATCACGCGGCCATGCGCATAGGGGCCACGGTCATTGATGCGAACGACCACAGACTTTCCGGTACGCTGGTTCACGACACGCACCTTCGTGCCGAAGGGCAGGGTGCGGTGGGCTGCAGTCAGTTCATTGGTGTTGAAGGTTTCACCGCTTGCCGTCCGACGTCCGTGAAAGCCGGGGCCGTACCAAGAGGCGCGGCCGCTCTGAACGACTTTCCCGGAGGTTTCCTGCGGCTGGGCCTGCGCTATCGAGGCAGAGAAGAGAGCCGCAGCCGAGAGAATAAAGGTCGCGACGCGAAGTGTTGCCTTGCGTTGATCCACAATGCATTCCCTTGTTGTTGTCAGAGGGCGTGCAAAATGAAGGCTAATAAGGCAACAATAAGACCTTCATTGTTGATGAACTGGTAAGGTTAACGTTATGTTTACTGAACAGGCGTTCATCCTAGACGCTGGATGTTGTAACGGTTTGTAGCGTTTAGCCTAAACAGGAGTAGATCAACTGAAGCTCAATGCTGGCGCTCTGGTCCCGGGGCACAGGATCCATTCATCGAGAGCATGGTTCGGGTACCGAGTTTGCACTTCTCATTGCAGAGAAATGAACCTCTAGTGGCGCCGACAACTGCCTCCAGGCTCGCAGCGCCCGCATGCGGGCCTCTTTTTTGAGTCCCCCATGACCATAGCTTCCAGGGCCGCCGAGAGCGAGGCGCCGTTGAAAATCACAGAGCAGCTCCCTCACGCGCAGGTGGTTCCGTCACCAGTGCGGGGCATCCTGCTGCTGGTGGCCTCGACGATCGTTTTTTCCTTCTGCGATATCATCACCAAGCATCTCGCGGCCACGCTTCCCGCAACCGAGATTGCCTGGATCCGATATGCCACCTTCTCCTGCATCGTCGTTCCCGTGATCCTGCTCACGGGCGGCAAGGTGTTGTTTCGTGCCAAGCGTCCCGGCCTTCAGATCCTGCGGAGCTTCGGCATGATCGGCTCTACCCTGTTCTTCACACAGGGCCTGCGTTATCTGCCGGTGGCGGAATCGACTGCGATCTACTTCATCTCGCCCATTCTCATCATGGCATTGTCGATCCTCTTCCTGGGAGAATCGGTGGGGTGGCGGCGCTGGATCGCGGCTCTTGTCGGACTGACAGGCGTGCTGGTCGTCATCCGTCCGGGCACTGATGCCTTTCAAACGACGGCGCTGCTGCCGTTGCTTGGCGCGACGAGCTGGGCGGCGGGTGCCGTGGTGACACGCAAGATGAGCGGCAGCGACCATCCGCTGACGACGCTCGCCTATTCAGCCGTCGGTGGCTGCCTGATCCTGAGTGCGGCGCTTCCCTTCAATTGGGTGGCGCCCTCAGGAAGCGAAATCGGCTTTGCTGTCCTGATGGGATTGTTCTTCGCCGTCGGGCAATGGTTCGTCGTGCTGGCCTATCGCCATGGCAACGCGTCCGTGATTGCGCCTTTCTCTTATGTGCAGCTGATCTGGGCGGGAGCGCTCGGCTATCTGGTCTTCGGCGCTCTGCCGGATGGCTGGACCATCATGGGCGCCTGCATCATCGCCGCCAGCGGTCTCTATACCGCCTATCGCGAGCGCGTGCGCATGTTGCAGCGGAACGGGGCTTAAGACTTAGGCTCCCGCCGAATGCACGATGCGCAGGCGCGGACGCGCGGCGCGGCTGTAGAAGGTGAGCACGACGCAATCTTCAACCGCCTCGCCTTCGACCAAGCGATAACCGAACTGCTCCGCTACGGCGCGCACCTGCCCGAGGTTGGCCTTCGAGATGCGGCGGCTGAACTCCGAGACGTCCTGGCTCATGAGTGCGGCCAGCATGCCGACCTCGACGCCCTGGTCGAAATCAGCGCTGCGTGCCGGAAAACGAAGCCGCAACCCCTCGGCAAGGTGGATGTGATGCATGTGATCCCGTTCACTTCACGACGTTTCAGCGGGGTTATGGCTCACAACATCCTACTGCTTGCTTAAAACAGCCCTGCGGCGACCTCCTTGTGGATAGCACGGACAAGATTGGCTGGATCCGAAAGCCCCTCACGGCATTTATTCTTTCATAGGCTTTGTAGTTGGCGGCTGAGCAGATGAGGGAGCTTGAGATGAAGATCCATACGACGGGTATCGTGCTTGCGGCCTGTCTTCTGGCTCAAGCGGCGTCCGCGGCGGACATGACGTATCGGGCCGCGACCCGAACCACCCGCGTGATCCGCATGATGCCCGTCGTCCCCGAGCGCGCGATTGCTCGCTTGGCGGACCAGGGCCTCGGATACTCGGTCCTGCATGAACCACTCGGTGTGCCGCCGAGGGGTTACCGGGTCCATGTCACCTGCACCATCACGGAGACCTTCAGGCAGACCTATTGCCCGACCCCTGCCTACGTGGCCACTTGCCCGAACGCCGTCATCGGCTGCCGATAGCGGCAGAGAGGAGCCCTGGACGGGCGGTATGGCTGTTATGCGATCAGTCTTTCGAAAATTCAGGGAAAGTTGTTCCGCGCGAGGCCAGGCTTTTTTGAACCAGAGAAGAAAGCCAAAATAAATTACTTCTCCCGGGTGCCTTGTATTTGCCTGATTAGGGCACTAGATCATTCTCCATCGACATTTGGCCGGACAATCGGGCCGTTACGCCTTGGCATGCCAGGCGCACGTTCAGACACTCTCCCAAACATCGACGAACCCGAGACTGAGGTCGTGCTCCCGCACGCCTTCAAGCTCACGTGCACTGACGCATAAACTCAAGGATATCCCCATGATTACGGGCACCGTAAAATTCTACAATGACCAGAAGGGCTTCGGCTTCATTCAGCCGGACAACGGCGACAAGGACGTGTTCGTCCACGCGACCGCTCTCGAGCGCGCTGGCATCCGCGGCCTTCGCGAAGGCCAGAAGGTGTCCTTCGACACGGCTGAGGACCGCCGCTCCGGCAAGGTCGCCGTCAACAACATCCAGACGGCCTAATAGCCCCGTCTCATCAGGCGGCGTGGCGTTCCGCGCCGCCTGATAAAGCCGCCCTTCGGGAGCGGCTTTTTTGTTTTTCACAGCAAGGAATTTCTCAATGGCCAAAGAAGAGCTGATTACATTCGAAGGCGAAGTTGTCGAAATCCTGCCGGACTCCCGCTACCGCGTGAAGCTGGAGAGCGGCCACGAGATCGTCGCCTACACGGCTGGGAAGATGAAGAAGAACCGCATCAAGACGCTGGCAGGCGACCGTGTCACCGTCGAGATGTCGCCCTATGATCTCGACAAGGGCAGGCTCATCTTCCGTCACAAGGACAGCGGATCCGGCGGTCCTCGTCCTGCTGCGCGCCGTCCGCAATTCCGCCGCCGTTAAGCCGCACCCAGGCGATCATTCAGTCCAGCAAAGGTTCACGATGCCTGAAAAGACTTGGACGTTCGAGGCGGGCGACTTGGTGCCGGAATGGCTCATGCGCCAGACCAATTGCGTGCTGCGGTTCGGTCGCGATGCCATCGTCGTCGAGAGCAACAGCGAGTTCCAGATCTACCCCGCCAGTGCCATGGGGGCCGATGACACGATGGTGCTGGCCGAGATCATTGACCAGGATATCGACGCGGAAGTCGAGCACACTCTGCCGATCAGGGCTCACACTCTGCCCAGGTCGATGTCACTCAATTGACCGTCACACAGGAGGTTTTCATGAGCCACAAATACGTCTTGGGCCAGCTGGTCCACTCTGCCGGGACACGCTTCGCCGATCGGACGGATGGCATTTACGAGATCGTCCGCCTCATGCCGGAAAGCACCAACGGCGAGTTCGGCTACCGAATCAGGCACACGACGAGCGGCACTCAGCGCGCCGTCGGAGAATCGGAAATCCGGGCTGTTTCCGCCGAGCCGAAGCCTCTTTCGACGCATTGAGGCGATGGGCCGAAAACGGCCGATCCTTTGAGACTTACCTTTCAAGCCCTGGCATAATAAGAACACGGCTCGTTCAGCGTGGACCGAGCAGCTTTGCAAGACATCACATCAACCGGCGTCTTCGGAACGCCGCCGGCAGAACTGGCTGATGCGCCGGCCGGCAGCACCCAGTTCTCGCCCCTGATCCCCGGCTCCGGAAAGCTGGAGGATCAGGCGGAAGGCTCCCTGAGGGAAATCGTGGTGCTCGCCCCTCCCGGCACGGTGGAGCGGCGCTACACCGTCGCTCTGGCCCTGAGAGCGCTGGCTCCTGGCGGCGTGCTCACGGTTCTGGCACCCAAGGACAAAGGCGGATCGCGTCTCGCCAAGGAGCTGAAGGGCTTCGGCTGCACCGTGAGCGAAACCTCCCGCCGCCACCACCGCATCTGCACCTGCGAGCGGCCTGACCAGCTCATCGGGATCGAAGAGGCCATCGCCGAGGGCGCACCGCGCCTCGATGCCGTGCTTCGGTTGTGGACCCAGCCCGGCGTGTTCAGCTGGAACCGCTTGGATCCCGGCACCACCCTCCTCGAGGAGAACTTGCCGTCTCTCAGTGGAAAGGGCGCGGATTTCGGCTGCGGCATCGGCATTCTCTCCCGTGCCATCCTCTCCTCTCCGAAGGTCGAGCATCTGGTGATGCTCGACATCGACCGCCGCGCCACCGAGATGGCCCGGCGCAATGTCACGGACACCCGTGCCGATATCCGCTGGGGGGATGTGCGCAGTGGCGTGCGTCTCAGCGGCCTCGATTTCGTGGTGATGAATCCGCCCTTCCACGATGGCGGCGCCGAGGATCAGAGCCTGGGGCAGAGCTTCATCCGCAAGGCCGCCGAAGCCTTGCGTCCAGGCGGAGTGCTCTGGCTCGTCGCCAACCGTCACCTGCCCTACGAGAGCGTGCTGAAGCCCCTGTTCAAACGCGTGACCCCAAAGGTCGAGGCTGCCGGATACAAGGTGTACGAGGCCCAGAAATGAGCAAGGCTCCGACGTTCCGTCTCGACCGGCTGCTCGCCAATATGGGCTATGGCTCGCGCCGCGAGGTGCAGCAGCTCGTCCATGCCGGGCTCGTCACGCTCGATGGCGAGACCATCGAGGATGCGGATGACCGTATCATCGTGACCCGTGACCTCTCTGAGCGGATGCTCATCCGCGGCAAGCCGCTCGATCCGCCGCCCGGCCTCGCGCTGATGCTGCACAAGCCTCTCGGCGTGACCTGTTCGCACAAGGAGGCTGGGCCCATCGTCTATGGTCTGCTGCCCGAGCGCTGGCGCCGCCGCGATCCGGCGATCTCCACCATCGGCCGGCTCGACAAGGAAACCTCGGGCCTTCTGCTCATGACCGATGACGGCAATCTGCTGCACCGGATCATCTCGCCCCGCGCCAACATCTCCAAGCGCTACCACGTGACCCTCGACCGCCCCCTGCGCGGTGACGAGGAGGAAATCTTCGCCGCCGGAACGCTGATGCTGGAGGGAGAGGATAAGCCGCTCCTGCCGGCCAGGATGGAGGCGCTCTCGGACACAAGCGCCTATATCACCATCACCGAGGGGCGCTATCATCAGGTTCGCCGCATGTTCGCAGCCGTCGGCAACCACGTGACGGGCCTGCACCGGGACAAGATCGGAGACTTGGCTCTGCCCGAGGATCTGGAGCCCGGCCAGTATCGACTCCTGACCGAGGCCGATCTGGCGCTGATCCTGCCGCCCGCCAGAACCGCTTAAATTGCCCTAGCGCATCGTGCGGGCCTGAAGGGCCGCGTCAGCGAAAAGTGGTCCTGGTTTTCCGCTTTCCACGATGCGATGCTCTAGCCCGACGGCTCTGCCGTCGTAGGTTGTCTTGAGGGCCCTAATCCGGTAGGGAAGAGATCAGGCGAGACGCCTCACGCAACCGTAGCTCAGCTGGATAGAGCGTTGGCCCGATCCCGCATTTTCCGTCCCTTCGCCCAGGCGCTGCTCGGGTTGCTGTTCCTGGCATGGCTTCCTGTTACCGGGAGCGCAGGTTCTGAGAACCCGCTTCTGTTTCAAGCCGGAGAAACCCTCTCGCTCTGGGAGCTGCCAGACAGCGGAGAGACTGACCCAGAGACTTGCTTGGATGGGTGGAGCGACGGGGAGGGTGGCTCGGATGCTCTCATTCTGTCGAATATCCTCTACCGCCCGATCCCTGGCGTGAACGGGCAGGGTATTCGCAGGGTCGTTTCAGACGGAGTCCTCCCGGCCAATCTTCTCGGAGCCCGGCACGCGACAGGCCCACCGGGGCTCTGGCTCTGAGCTTATTCCGGAGGCAGCCTCGACGGCTTCCGGTCGATTGCCGCGCGCTTTTTGAAAGAAGCGACCCTTTCTGTCTTTCAGGAACAGCTTTGAAGCACTGGGCCAATCACTGCAGCCGGATTCGTGCGGCCTGCACGGAGCGCCAAGCACTCTGCCCTTCCTGAACCCAATCAAGTTCTCGATCATGGAAGTCTTTCTCCCTCAAGTTCTTAAGGTTCTTGGCATCATCTGGATCAACGTCATTCTGTCCGGCGACAATGCCGTGGTCATCGCCCTGGCATGCCGAGGCCTGCCGCAGGACAAGCGTCGCATCGGCATGATCCTTGGCGCAGGCGTGGCGGTTGCCCTGCGGATCGTCTTCACGGTTCTCGTCGCGGCGCTCCTGTCGACGCCCTTCCTCAAAATCGTGGGCGGCGCGCTTCTTCTTTGGATTGCCGTGAAGCTCCTGGCCGGCGATGACGAGGAAGGCTCAGTAAAGGAGACGGATCGCTTGTTGCACGCCGTATGGACAGTCGCGATCGCCGATGCGGTCATGAGCCTCGACAATGTTTTGGCGATTGCGGCTGTGGCACAGGATTCGACTTTCCTTCTCGTCCTGGGGCTGGCGATCTCGATTCCGCTCATCGTGGCCGGTGCCGCCCTCATCATGACTCTTCTGGATCGCCTGCCCCTTCTGGTCTGGGCAGGAGCGGCTCTCTTGGGTTGGGTGGCCGGTGAGATGCTGATCTCGGACCCGTGGCTCGTGGATCAGCTTGGCCAGGAGCTCGACCACGCCGCGGAAATTCCGACCGCCATTGCAGGAGCCCTCCTGGTCATGGCTCTGGGCTACATCATGCGGCAGCGGGCTGCCGCCGATGAAACCTAGCTCCTGCAGGGCCTTGCAGGCAGACACAGGGGCCTTGGCACTCTTCACTCGCTGGGCGCCAAGGCCTGAACCATTCGGACATGGGGCCTCTTCGTCAGAGGTTGTCTTGGGAGCCCTAATCAGGTAGGGAAGAGGTCAGGCCCATCGCCTTAAAGCACCCGTAGCTCAGCTGGATAGAGCGTTGCCCTCCGAAGGCAAAGGTCACACGTTCGAATCGTGTCGGGTGCGCCACCCTCTTTGGGCAACTCCCAAGAGAACCCGTTTCTCTGCGAGATTAACTCCTCCTCGCAAAACGGCGCCTTCTTCTATCCTGAAAAGCGCAACGACCTTGGGAAGTAACTCTTAGAACCCCAATGGAATGGGGCACCAAGTTCCCGACAAAAGGTTTATGCTCCTGACTTGGGAGCATAGAGATGCGTGTTACAACTCTTTTCATTCTTGGTTTTGCGGGCCTCGCTTCGGGGGACGTTTCCGCTCAGGACTGGACGTCCCTCTCGGTGGTTGAGCCTGATCGGGATGCCCGCTGGAATGCCTGCTATAAGGAAACAAGGTTGATCTACCGGACCCGCAACATGTCCGAGCAGCAATATCGGGTCATCATCAAAGACGCCCGCAGGGTCCACATGCGGGATTGCATGGTACGGGCAGTGCCTCCCCGTCCCTTGACCACACCCGATGCTGACAAAAAGAAGCTCCCCTCGAGCATTGCCGGTTGGGCAGCCAATCCTTAAGCACAATTTTGCAAGGCATTTTTGAAATATTGCCACGCTAGGTTGGCAAAATTATTGTTACTTTATAACAACAATATGTTGTGCCCTTCGGCTGCCTTTCAGGTACGGCGACCCGAACGGCTCGGCCAAACGGCCTAGAAGATATGGCCGACTAGGTTAGTCCTGGCATTTGCTGCCATATGGCGGGACATATAAAGGGGGGCCTATGAATCCGGTTGAGCAGCGTCGCGCCAGTCAGCGCTCGCGCACTCTTCTTGAGGGGCACATTATCTACAACAACCGCCTCTCTCGAATGGAATGTACCGTGCGGGATCTCTCCGAGACCGGCGCGCGGCTCGTATTCGCTCAACCTGTCAAAGTCCCTGCGGAATTCGAGCTGCAGATCCCGAAAAAGAAGCTCATCCGGCGTGCCCAGGTCATATGGTACGATGGCCAGAACCACGGCGTCATGTTCCTCGATGATGGTGAGGGAGCAGTCAGCGGCGCCCCCCCTCGTCTGCAGGATGAGGCCGGGGCGCTGCCTCTCGGCCGCGAGGCCTCGAGCGTGCCGGAAATTCTGGATGAGGCTCGCCACCGCATCGCGCGGCTTCTCGGCGTGTCCGTCGATGTGATCCAGCTGAAGGTCGAAATTGAGCGCTAGAGCTGTTTCCAATGGCATGAAATCAGCTCTCTTCCTTGCGGGGTCGCATTTTTAAGGGTGAACCGGATCCACTTCACCGAACAATGCTCTCACGGCTGCTTCAAGCCGTCTTCAGCATCCATTCGTGGTCTGGGTCGTTGTGGAATTTCCAGACCCGCTTCGGGCCCGCCATCACATTCAGGTAATAGAGCTCATAGCCGTGCGGTGCGCCGACAGGGTGATAGCCCTTCGGCACCAGCACCACGTCGCCGTTGCTGGCGGCCAGCGTTTCGTCGAGCGAGCGGTCATCCGTATAGACCCGCTGCAGCGCAAAGCCCGTGGGCGGGTTGAGCCGGTGGTAATAGGTCTCTTCCAAAAGCGACTCGTGGGGCAGCATGTCCCGGTCGTGCTTGTGCGGTGGATAGCTCGACCAATGGCCGGACGGTGTGATCACCTCCACCACGAGCAGGCTTTCCGCAGGTTCCGTCTCCGGCAGAATGTTGCGCACATGGCGCGTGTTGGTGCCCTTGCCACGGGTTTCCTGTCCCACCTGATCGGGACGGATCACACGCGCTGGAAGCCTTCCATCGGCTGGTGCGGTGCAGACAGCGATCTCGCAATCTGTCTCGGCTTTGAGCGACCACTCGGAATGAGCGGGCGCGTAGAGCGACCACGGATCCGGCTCGAACGGCGAGGCGCGCCCGCCGATCACGCCGAAATCCTGGTCCCCTGCACCCACATGTGCCTTACCTGAGAGCATCACGATGCAAGTCTCCCGATCCCCCGTCGGCCGCTTCAAGCTCTGATCGCTTCTGAGCTGGTAGACTTCGAAACCCACATAGGTCCAACCGGCCGATTCCGGCGTGATGGCATGGATACGCCCGTTGTGATCAGGCTTCGACGGCTTGACGAGAAGTTTCGACATCGTGAGCACTCCTTCACGCATTTTCCGGAGAAGTGGGTACCCACTTCTCCGAGGTGAAAATGCGTTCAACAAAACTAACGCAGGCCGGCTTCCTTCAGGAAGCGGGTGAGATTGGCATAGCCCATCTTGGCATAGGTCAGCGGATGAGCCTTCTGGGGATCCTGCTCCGCCTCGATCACCACCCAGCCGCTATAGCCGGGCAGCTCCTTGAACACGGAGACGAAATCCACCATGCCGTCGCCCGGCACCGTGTAGACGCCTTCGATGACGGAATCGAGGAAGCTCCAGTTCTCCGCACGCGACCTTTCCATCACGTCTTTCCGCACATCCTTCGTGTGCACGTGGCTGATGCGGCTGCGATAGCGGCGGGCGAGCGCTGCCGGATCCGCGCCGCCCCAGGTGGCGTGGCCGGTGTCGAGCAGCAGGTGAACCGCTTCGCCCGTGGCATTCATGAAGGCCTCGATGTCAGCCTCCGATTCCACGATGGTTCCCATGTGATGATGATAGACCACGCGTACGCCTTCCTGCAGCGTGCGCTCTGCAACTTCAGTGATGCGGCGGCCGAACTCGGCCCAGTCGCCCTCCTGCATCACGGGACGCTGCGAGAGGGGTTTCGAGCGATCCCCGTGAATGGCGTTCGAGGTCTCGGCAAACACGAGCACGTTCGAGCCCATGGCCTTCAGGAGATCGAGATGCGGGCGCAAGGCCTTCATCTCCGCATCCGCATCGCGCCTGAGCAGCTCAGCGGAATACCAGCCGGACACGCAGGCAAGACCAAAAGGCGCGAGCGCCTTCTTCAGCGCTTCCGACTCACGCGGGAACTTGTTGCCGAGCTCCATGCCCTCGAAACCGGCCTCCCTGGCCTCGGCAAGGCACACTTCCAACGGTGTCTCGCCGCCGAGCTCCAGCATGTCGTCGTTGGACCAGCCGATGGGGTTCGCCCCGATGCGGATCGTCATCGTCATTGTTCCTTCTGTCTTGATCAGTCGCCCACGCGCTGTGCGGCGAGAGCTGTTTCGTAATCTTTTCGCGCTGTCTTCACCTGCTCGCGTGACGATACTTCCGGCACTGCCACATCCCACCAGTGACCGCCTTCGTCCGTGGAGATGAGCGGGTCGGTGTCGATGACGATAACGGTGCTGCGATCAGCATTACGTGCCTGCTTCAGTGCATCTTCAAGTTCCGCGATGCTCTTCACCTTCATCGACTGTGCGCCAAGGCTCGCGGCATGGGCGGCGAAGTCGATGTCGGGCAGCGTCACGTGGTTCGTGTGTTGCAGCAGGTTGTTGAAGCTTTCGCCGCCCGTAGCGCGCTGCAGGCGGTTGATGCAGCCAAAGCCGCGATTGTCGAGCAGAACCACGATGAGCTTCTGGCCGAGCATCACGGAGGAGGCGAGTTCCGAATTCATCATGAGATAGGAGCCGTCGCCCACCATCACGATCACCTCGCGCGAGGGGTCGGCCATCTTCACGCCGAGGCCGCCCGCAATCTCATAGCCCATGCAGGAATAGCCGTATTCCATGTGGTAGCCGAGCGCGCTGCTCGCCTTCCAGTGCTTGTGCAACTCGCCCGGCAGGCCGCCTGCGGCGCAGACCACGACATCGGTCGGGGAGGAGGTGCGCTGCACCGCGCCGATCACCTGCGCGTCGGAGGGAAGCTCCGCATTGGTCGGATCGGTGAAGCGGGCAGCCGTCTCGAACCAGCGGGATTTCTCCTCGCGGCCCTTCGCAACCCAGGCCTCAGGCGCCTTCCAGCTGCCGAGCGCGCGGCTCAACTCGTCGAGACCCACGCGCGCATCTGACACGAGCGGCAGCGCGTTGTGCTTCGTGGCATCGAAGGCCTGCACGTTGAGGCCGACGATGCGTCGGTTCGGGTTCTTGAACAAAGCCCAAGAACCGGTGGTGAAATCCTGCAGGCGCGTGCCCACCGCAATCACCACATCGGCCTCTTCGGCGAGCGCATTGGCAGCGCCTGTGCCGGTCACGCCGACCGAGCCGAGATTGGCCTGATGATCATGAGGGAGACTGGATTTGCCGGCTTGCGTCTCCCCGACGAAGAGGCCGTGCTTTTGTGCAAACTCCGCCAGCACCTTCTCGGCGCCGGAATAGAGCACGCCACCGCCCGCCACGATGAAGGGCTTCTTTGCGCTGCGGATGAGGTTGGCGGCTTCAGCGAGTTCCGACTCGTCGGGACGGATGCGACGCGGTGTCCAGACTTTCTCCGCAAAAAAACTCTCCGGATAATCATAGGCTTCCGCCTGCGTGTCCTGGCAGAGCGCGAGCGTCACCGGCCCGCAATCGGCGGGGTCGGTGAGAACCGCCATCGCGCGCTGGAGTGCAGGGATGATCTGCTCAGGGCGCGTCATGCGGTCGAAGTATCGGGAGACGGGCTTGAAGCAGTCGTTGGCCGAGATCGTGCCGTCCGAAAAACTCTCGACCTGCTGCAACACCGGATCGGGCTTGCGGTTGGCGAAAACGTCGCCGGGGAGAAGCAGAACGGGAAGACGGTTGACGTGCGCGACGGCGGCGGCCGTCACCATGTTCGTCGCGCCGGGGCCGATGGAGGTGGTGCAGGCCATCATGCGCCTGCGACGCGAGGCTTTCGCGAAGGCAATCGCCGCATGGGCCATGCCCTGCTCATTATGCGCGCGGAAGGTGGGGAGCCTGTCGCGCACGCCGTGCAGCGCTTCGCCCATGCCCGCCACGTTGCCGTGACCGAAGATGGCCCAGACGCCGCCGAACAGCGGCAGGATTTGTCCATCGATTTCCGTCTTCTGCGCGGTGAGGAACCGGGCGATGGCTTGCGCCATGGTGAGGCGGATCGTGCTCATGGGCGTTTCTCTCAAAATGCGCCGAAAGTGAATTCGGCAGCGTTCTCAGGTTTTGCGTTTCATGAAAAGAGGCCGGAGCCTGTCATCGGTTTCGCTCTTGGTCTTAGGCGGCCTTCGCTTGGCCGGACACGCGCTGCCAAGCATCGACGAGACGCTGGAAGCGGCCTGCCATATCGGCAATGGCGGCTTCATCCGAGATCTCGCCCTTCAGCCAGCGGCGCGCGGCATCGTTGAAGATGGTGCGGCCCACCGCGAAGCCCTTCACCTGCGGTTCGCTCGCGGCGGCGGCGAAGGCGGCTTCCAGCTCATCCTCCGGCGCTTCGAGACCGAGCAGCACGATGCCGCGGCAATAAGGATCGTTCCTCGTGATCACCTCGCCAATGGCTTTCCAGGCAGCCTTGTCTTGCTGCGGTTCGAGCTTCCACCAATCGGGCTTGATGCCGAGATCGTAGAGATGCTGAACGATCCCCGCGACCGTATCGGCTTTCAGCGCGCCGTGCTTGCCCGCGATGATCTCGATCAGGAGTTCGCGGCCGATGCGGCGCGCGGCGTCGTGGATGCGCAGCAGCTCGCGTTCCTGCCGGATTTTGAGCTCCGGCGGATCGTCGGGATGATAGAAGCACAGGCATTTGATGGTGTGGCCCACGGGCCATTCCACGAGCTTCGCGCCGATGCTGTCGCCGCCTTCGAAATCGAGCGGGCGCGAGCCCGGCAGTTCCACGGGGCGACCGATCCAGAACGGATAATCGGCTGCGCGGAACAAAGCTTCACGGCCATAGGTGCCGTCGATCAACATGCCGAAGCCGCGACGGCCGTTCGCCACTTTGGCGGCGGCTTGCACGGCAAGAACCTTGAAGTCGGGAATGCGCTCGATCGAAGAGCCCACTTCCTTCGCCATCGTTTCCAGCTGCATGCGGTGATCGATGGCGAACGCCATGAGCGTGTCGGATTGAGGGCGGCGCGTTGTCGCCCAGTGGATGTGGTTGATCGTTTCGTCGAAGCGAAGAGCCTTGTGACGACTTCCCTCTTTGAGGAAGTGCTGCAGTTCAGGAAAGGTCGGGATCTCGGGAGAGCAGAGAAGACGCGACACGGCGAAGGCGCCGCTCGCATTGGCATAGGCGCAGCAGGTCTCGAGCTGTTCGTCACGCAGCCAGCCGCGCAGGAATCCGGAGAGAAAGGCATCGCCCGCGCCCAGCACATTGTAGACCTCGACCGGGAAGCCGGGTCCTTTCACGCCGTCATCGAGCGAAGCCGGGATGTCGCCGGGAAACACCACGCAGCCCATGGGGCCGCGCTTGCACACGATAGCGGCTTTCGAGATCGAACGGATCGCGCGGATCGCTGCGAGCGTATCCTCGGAACCGCCTGCAATGTGAAGCTCCTCTTCCGTGCCGACGATGAGATCGCAATCGGCGAGGATCGGCGTCAAGTGCTCGGTGACAGTTTCCGAGCGCACGTAACGCGATTCGCCTGCGCCGTGGCCGAGAAGGCCCCAGAGATTGGGGCGATAATCCACATCGAAGACTACCTTCCGGCCATTCGCCTTCGCGATGCGGATGGCCTTCTTCTGCGCGGCGGCGGTGTTCTCACGGGAGAAATGCGTGCCGGTGACGACGATGGCCGCAGCGGAGGCAATGAAGCTCTCGTCGATATCATCTTCGGTGAGCGCCATGTCGGCGCAATCGGCCCGGTAGAAGATGAGCGGGAAGGAATCCTCGTCCCGCACGCCGAGGATCACGAGAGCGGTGAGGCGTTGCTTATCCGTGATGATGCCTTGAGTGGCAACGCCCTCGCGCTCCATCTGCTCGCGGATGAAGCGCCCCATGGCCTCGTCGCCCACACGGGTGATGAGGCCCGATTTCAGGCCGAGCCGCGCCGTGCCGATGGCGATGTTCGCAGGGCACCCGCCGACCGCTTTCGAGAAGGAGGCCATATCCTCCAGCCGCCCGCCCACCTGCTGGCCATAGAGATCGACCGAGGCGCGGCCAATGGTGATCACATCCAAGGCTGGCTTCATGCTATTCCTCCCGCTGCCGGTCTTCTCGAGAGACCGTGCCTGGGCCTTCTCCTGGCCCTTGCAGTTATAGAACGTTTATTCTATTAGCATCTTACGCTGGAATATCAATTCTAAACTTCCCAATAGCCGGCAAAACACTTTGGAGGAAGCATGATCAGGATCGCCGTTCTGGGCGCTGGCCGCATCGGCCGTATCCACGGGCGCAACGCCGCCAACCATCCCGACGCCCGCCTCGTGGCGGTCGCCGATCCGCATGCTCCCGCGGCCGAGGCTCTGGCCGCGGAGACGGGCGCGGAAGTCGCGGCCCTCGACTCAGTCGTCGAGCGCTCTGATGTGGACGCCATTCTCATCTGCACTCCGACGACGACCCATGCCGATCTCATCGAGCGCGGCGCCAAGGCCGGGAAGGCCGTATTCTGCGAAAAGCCGGTGGACCTTTCAAGCGCCCGCATCGAGACCTGCCTCGCGAGTGTCGAGAAGGCCGGCACGCCGCTGATGATCGGCTTCAACCGCCGCTTCGACCCGAACTTCGCCTCCTTGCGCCGTCGTCTCGCGGACGGCGAGGTGGGCGAGGTGGAACTCGTGACGATCCTGTCCCGCGATCCCGGCCCGCCGCCGGTGAGCTACATCAAGACGTCCGGCGGTCTCTTCCGGGACATGATGATCCACGATCTCGACATGGCGCGCTTTCTGCTGCTCGGCGACGAGCCGGTGGAAGTGCACGCGGTCGGCTCTTCCCTCGTGGATCCGGCCATCGGCGAGGCGGGCGACGTCGACACGGCGGCCGTGATGCTGAAGACCGCCAAGGGCCGCATCGTGCAGATCTCGAACTCCCGCCGCGCCACCTACGGCTACGACCAGCGTGTCGAGGTGCATGGCTCGAAGGGTATGATCCGCGCGGGCAACATCCATCGCACCACCGTGGAAGTGGCAAACGCCTCCGGCATCACCGCCGATCCGGTGCAGGACTTCTTCCTGGAGCGCTATGCGGAAGCTTACCGTGATGAGCTCACCACGTTCGTGAATGCGGTCCGCGACGGCAAGCCGTGCAATCCCACGGGGCGCGACGGCCTCATGGCCCAGCGCCTGGCCGACGCGGCGACGGAATCGGCGCAAACCGGAAAGCCGGTGAGAGTTTAAACGAAAGGGCGCTTCGGCGCCCTTTTTCATGTCCGCTTGAGGAGCTGATCCTTCAACCTCCCGCCCGCTTCTCCGCCGTGCCGACGGCAAGCGCCATGGCCAGCGCGAAGGATGCGGAGAGGGAGCGGAAGGCCCCGAAGTCCGCTTCCGCCACCTCGAGCCATACATCGGCGCTCGACACCAGCGGGCTGAAGGCGGAATCCGTGATCGCCACCACCGGGATGTTGTTCCGCGCGGCGGCTGCCGCGAGGTCGGCGGTCACCGGCGAATAGGGCGTGAAGCTGATGGCGAGAACCGCATCACGCTCGGTGGCGGTGGCGAGCTGCTCGGGGCCGAGCTGCGCCACGTGGTCGATCAGGATCGCGCGCACGCCGAGCTTGCCGAAGGCATAGGCGCAATAGGCTGCGATCGGGAACACCCGGCGCGCGCCGAGAAGATAGACCGTGTCGGCCTTCGCCAGGGTCTCAATGGCGCGGGAGAGCTCTTCCGGACGCACCGAGTCGCGCATCTTTTCAAGCGAGATCGTGGCCGCATTGGCAAAGCCTTCGAGAAGGGAGGCCGCATGAACGTGGTCGCCTTCCAGGCCGCGCAGGACCCGCAGGCGCTCGCGGTAATCGGGAAAGCGCTCGCGCAGGCGGTCGCGAAAGATCTGCTGGAGGTGAGAGAAGCCGTCGTAGCCGAGGCTTTTCGCAAAGCGCACGAGGGTCGAGGGCTGTACGCCGGCATGCTCGGCAATGCCGGCCACCGTGCCGAAGGCCACTTCCTCGGGGTGCTCCATGGCGAAAGCCGCGAGCTGCTTGAGGCGCTTCGGCAGCGTCTCCCGGCGGCTGAGCAGCAGCGCGCGCAGGCCTTCGTAATCCTCTGGCACTTCTGTGGCAGCTCCTGCCACTTCCCGGCTTTTCTCGGTTTCCATACGTCTATCTTTAACCTCGGATCGGGACCTTGACACCGATCTCGGAAAAATGGAATGAATATTCCAATATATAAACAAAAAGGTTCTGGCGTTCCATCCTAGGGACGACCCGAGCGGCAGAGGAAACGTCATAAAGAGGGTGATTCGGTCACCTCAGGTCATTTGTTGATCCTCTGCAGACTCAAAGCACGGCGAAGGCCGTTGCCTTCACCGCACCCGGACGCTCTGGATGCGGTGCGCGAATGAGAACCCTTTTGGGAGGAAGCAAATGAAATCTTATCTGACCGGTCTCGTTGCCGCTGCCGCCTTGACCGTCGCCGCCTTAAGCCCCGTCGCGGCCCAGCAGAGCGGCCGCATCATCGTGGTCACCCACGGCCAGGCGAACGACCCGTTCTGGTCGGTGGTGAAGAACGGCGTCTCTGAGGCCGGCAAGGACATGAATGTCCAGGTCGATTACCGCGCACCCGAGACCTTCGACATGGTGGCCATGAGCCAGCTCATCGATGCCGCCGTGAACCAGAAGCCCGCGGGCCTCGTGGTCTCGATCCCGGACGCCTCGGCGCTCTCCGCGTCGATCCAGAAGGCGGTGGCCGCCGGCATCCCGGTGATCTCCATGAACTCGGGCTCCGACGTGTCGAAGAAGCTCGGCGCCATGCTCCATGTGGGCCAGGACGAGATCGAAGCCGGACGCATCGCCGGCGCGAAGCTGAAGGAAATGGGCGGCAAGACCGGCCTCTGCGTGAACCAGGAAGTCGGCAACGTCTCGCTCGATCTGCGCTGCAAGGGCTTCTCCGAGGGCTTCGGCGGCAAGGTGACGGTGCTGCCCGTCTCGAACGACCCCACCGATATCCGCGCCAAGGTGAAGGCGGCGCTTGCAGCTGACGGCTCGGTCGACACGATTCTGGCGCTCGGCGCGGGCACGGCGGGCGAGCCGAGCGTGGCGGCGGTGAAGGATGCCGGCAAGACCGGCGCCGTTCGCGTCGCGACCTTCGATATGTCCGCCGGCTTCCTCAAGTCGATCGCTGCGGGTGAGGCGGCCTTCGCCATCGACCAGCAGCAATTCCTGCAGGGCTATCTCCCCGTAACGTTCCTCGCGCTCAATGCGAAATACGGCCTGATGCCCGGCGGCAACGTGCCTTCCGGTCCGAACCTGATCACGAAGGAGAAAGCCAATCAGGTGATCGATCTGTCCGCGAAGGGCATTCGCTAGCCTCAGCTAAGCCCGCGGTCGCACTGGACCGCGGGCTTCTTTTTCATGTGATCATTTCCAAGGGAGGCTTTCCATGGTGAACACCACCCAGCCGACCGCCGATCTGCCTCCGGCTCCTGCCATCAAGAAGATCCAGGACGAGCGCCTGAAAGAGGTTTCCCTCCTGACGAAGATCATGCGCCGCCCCGAGCTCGGCGCGCTCGCCGGTCTGATCTTGGTCGCGATTTTCTTCGCCTCCACCGCCGATGCGTCGATGTTCACGCTGGCGGGCATCATGAACATTCTCTCGCCTGCGTCGCAGCTCGGCATTCTCGCCATCGCGGCGGCGCTGCTGATGATCGACGGCGAGTTCGATCTCTCCATCGGCTCCATGGTCGCCTTCACGGGCCTCGTCTTCGGCAGCTTCGTGACTCTCACCGGCTGGCCGCTGCTGCTGGCGATTGCGGCGACCTTCGTGGTCGCGGCGATTCTTGGTGGATTGAACGGGCAGCTCGTCATTCGCACAAGGCTGCCGTCCTTCATCGTCACGCTCGCCTTCCTCTTCATCCTGCGCGGATTGTCGCTCGTCGGTCTCAAATGGGCGACCGGCGGCTCCACGCAGATGCGCGGCATCGGCGCGCAAGCGAACGAGGATGTCGTGCGCGAGATCTTCTCAGGCACCGCGCTGGAGGGGCTTTTCTCCTGGCTCGCCGCCCATGACCTCATTGCAAAATTTCCGAACGGAACCCCCACGGTCACCGGCGTTCCGGTTTCCATTCTCTGGTTCATAGGCTTCGCGCTCGTGGCGACGTGGATTCTGCTGCGCACGCGCGCCGGCAACTGGATCTTCGCGGCGGGCGGGGATGCCAATGCGGCGCGCAATTCCGGCGTGCCGGTGGATCGCGTGAAAACCGGCCTCTTCATGCTCACCGCCTGCGCCGCGGCGCTGGTTGCCATCCTCACCGTGCTCGATGCGGGCTCGACCGATGCAAGGCGCGGATTCCAGAAGGAGTTCGAAGCCATCATCGCGGCCGTGATCGGCGGCTGCCTGCTCACGGGCGGCTACGGCTCGGCCATCGGCGCGTTCTTCGGCGCCATCATCTTCGGCATGGTGTCGATCGGCCTGACCTATACCCGCTTCGACTCGGATTGGTTCCAGGTGTTCTTAGGAGCCATGCTGCTGCTCGCCGTTCTCTTCAACAACTACATCCGCCGCAAGGTGACGGGAGAGCGCTGATGGAAACACAAGCTCCGCTCATCGAGATCCGCAATCTCGTCAAGCATTTCGGCTCTGTCATCGCGCTCTCGGGCGTGTCGCTCTCCGTCCATCGCGGCGAGGTGATGTGCCTGCTCGGCGACAATGGCGCCGGCAAGTCCACCCTCATCAAGACGTTGGCTGGCGTGCACAAGCCGACCTCGGGCGAGTTCCTGGTGGAGGGACAGCCCGTCTCCTTCACGAGCCCGCGCGACGCGCTCGATGCGGGCATCGCGACGGTCTACCAGGATCTTGCGATGATCCCGCTCATGTCGGTGACGCGCAATTTCTTCATGGGACGCGAGCCGGTGAAGGGCGTCTGGCCCTTCCGCCATGTGGATTTCGACCATTGCGACGCGGTCACCCGCGAGGAGATGCACAAGATCGGGATTGACGTGCGCGATCCGCATCAGGCGGTGGGCACATTGTCCGGCGGAGAGCGCCAATGCGTGGCGATTGCGCGCGCGGTCTATTTCGGCGCGAAGGTCCTGATCCTCGACGAGCCGACCTCCGCGCTCGGCGTCGCGCAGACCTCCATGGTGCTGAAATATATCCACCAAGTACGACAGAAGGGTCTCGGCGTGATTTTCATCACGCACAACGTGCGTCATGCCTATGCGGTGGGAGACCGTTTCACGGTGCTCAACCGCGGCAAGACGCTTGGCACCTACGCCAAGTCCGAGATCGCCATCGACGAGCTGCAGAACCTCATGGCCGGCGGCAAGGAGCTGCAGGCCGTCTCGAAAGAGCTTGGGGGAATGGTTTAGCCATTGCCGTCAGCACGCCCTCATCCTGAGGAGCAGATGAAGTCTGCGTCTCGAAGGAGGATCCAGTGCGTACGGGATCATCTTTCCCTCTTCTTGCGGGGAGGGGTGGAATGACTGGGTGAGAGGTTGACCAAGATCGCTCCTCGTCATCCCCGGACTTGTTCCGGGAATCCACGTCTTGTTAGCGCGACGTGTCCCAAGGCGCGGATGGCCGGGTCAAGCCCGGCCATGACGCCGCAGGGCTGATAGGCGCTCTGCCATCATTTCAGGAGCATGACGAATGAAGTCTCTGAACATCGGTCTCATCGGCACGGGTTACATGGGCAAGTGCCACGCGCTTGCCTGGAACGCGGTCGCGTCCGTGTTCGGCGACGTTTCCCGCCCACGACTTGCGGTGCTGGCGGAGGCCTCGCAGGATCTCGCGGAGAGAAAGGCACGGGAGCTCGGATTCGAGTGCGCGACCGGTGATTGGCGCAGTCTCGTGAACGATTCTGATGTCGACGTCGTCTCGATCACCACGCCCAATGCCTTCCATCCCGAGATGGCGATTGCGGCATTGGAGGCCGGCAAGCATGTGTGGTGCGAAAAACCCATGGCGGTGAGGCTGGCGGATGCGGAGCGCATGCTGGCTGCCGCGCGTGCCTCCGGCAAGGTCGCAGCGCTCGGCTACAACTACATCCAGAACCCGGTCATGCGCCTGATCCGCCGCCTTCTCGACGAAGGGCAGATCGGCGCGGTCAATCATGTGCGCCTCGAGATGGATGAGGACTTCATGGCGGACCCTGAGGATCTCTTCTACTGGAAGAGCGAGGCCTCATCAGGCCATGGCGCGCTCGACGATTTCGGCGTTCATCCTTTAAGTCTTCTGCGGGTGCTGCTCGGCGGTGTGCGCCGCGTGTGCGGCCATATGGCAAAGCCCTACTCGGATCGCCCTTTGCAGGGTGGCGGCCGCCGTGCCGTGGAAACATACGACATTGCGACCGTGCTGATGGAATTGGAGAACGGCGCCTCCGGCGTGCTCGCCCTCAACCGGTCGGCCTGGGGGCGAAAGGGCCGCATCTTCGTGCAGATCTTCGGCTCGAAAGGAACCATCGTCTATGATCAGGAGCGCATGAACGAGGTGCAGCTCTATACGGCCGATGGGTCGAGGGAGACACAGGGCTTCCGCACGATTCTCAGCGGACCGCAGCACCCGCCTTATGACAGGTTCATCCCCGCACCTGGCCACGGCCTCGGCTTCAACGATCTGAAAATCATCGAATGCCGAGAACTCATCCGTCGCATCGCAGGCGAGAAGGCGCACCTCATCGAATTCGAAGAGGGCATCCGCATCGAGCGGACGGTCGCTGCCATGGCGTGTAGCGCGCATGAAGGGCGATGGGTGGAGGTGGAAGTCTCGCCGTCATCACCGGGCTTGTCCCGGTGATCCACGCCTTGTTGGCGCAGCGTTCCTAAAGACGTGGATGGCCGGGACAAGCCCGGTCATGACGGGGGAGGTCTGCTTTCAGAACCTCAAGCCGCGTGCGCTTTCAGGACCTCGAGAAACGCATCCGCATAGCGATCCAATTTCGCCTGTCCGACTCCGTGAACCTCTCCGAAAGCGTGCACGGTCGTGGGGCGTTTCGCCGCCATGTCGATGAGGCTGCGGTCGGAGAAGATCACATAGGCCGGCACGCCCTCCTCCTTCGCCAGACGCGTGCGCAGCGCCTTGAGATCGAGGAGCAGCGGATCGTCGGACGGCACGATGGCTTCCGCTTCGATGCGCGAGCGACGGCGGCGGCGATCGGCAGGCTTCATGAGAACGTCGGAGCGCAGCTCGATCCGCTCCTGGCCTTTGAGCACGGCGACGCCCTTGTCGGTCAGGGTCCAGCGGCCGTATTCGGCGAGCTCCAGGCTCACAAGCCCGGCGGCGTAGATCTGGCGCAGGAGCGAGCGCCATTCGTTCTTGGAGCGGTCCTTTCCGACGCCGAAGGTTTTCAGCTTGTCGTGACCGAAGCGAAGGATCGCCTCCGTCCCGTCGCCCACGAGGATGCTGATGAGGTGCTCCGTGCCGAAACGCTCGCCGGTGCGCACGATGGCCGAGAGAATCTTTTGCGCTTCGATGGTGCCGTCGAAGGACATGACGCCTTCGATGCACAGATCGCAATTGCCGCAAGGCTCGGTGGTCTCGCCGAAATAGGCGAGCAGCGTCTGACGGCGGCAGCGCGGTGCCTCGCACAAGGCGACGAGCGCATTGAGGCGTTGGAGTTCGACACGCTTCTGCTCGCCGGCCGCATCGCTCTGTTCGATCTGCAGGCGGCGCAGGCGCATGTCGTCGAGGCCATAGAGAGTGAGCGTGTCGGCAGGCGCGCCGTCGCGGCCCGCGCGGCCGATCTCCTGGTAATAGGCCTCGATGGATTTCGGCAAAGCCGCATGGGCGACGAAGCGCACGTCGGGCTTGTCGATGCCCATGCCGAAAGCGACGGTGGCGACCATCACCACGCCGTCCTCTTGCAGGAAGATGTCCTGGTTCTTCGCGCGCTCGGCCTGATGCATGCCGGCGTGATAGGGCAGCGCGCGATAACCTGCCTGGCTCAGCGAATCCGCGAGCTTCTCCGTCGCATCGCGCGACGAGCAATAGACGATGCCGCTCTCGTGCCGGTGCTTGTCGAGGAAGGAGAAAAGCTGACGGCGCGCATGCTCCTTCGCCTGCATGGCAAGACGCAGGTTCGGGCGGTCGAAGCCGTGGATGAAGAGGCGCGGTTCCTCCTCGAACAGGCGATACATGATGTCGCCGCGCGTCGCCACGTCGGCGGTGGCGGTGAGCGCGATGGTCTGCACGTTGCCGAGACGACGGCGTACCTCGCCGAGCATGGCGTATTCGGGGCGGAAATCGTGGCCCCATTGCGAAACGCAATGCGCCTCGTCGATGGCGAGCAGGTTCACGCCGGAGCGCCCGAGCCATTCGGTGGTGCCGGTATTCGCCAGGCGCTCGGGCGAGGCATAGAGAATGCGCATGCGCCCATCGCGCACGGCGTCCGCTACGCGGCGGTTCTCCTCCGGGTCGTTGGCGGAGTTGAGGCTTCCCGCCTCGATGCCGAAATGGCGCAGGGCCGCCACCTGATCGCGCATGAGGGCGATGAGAGGCGAGACCACGAGGGTCAGGCCTTCCCGGGCCAGGGTCGGCAGCTGATAGCAGAGCGACTTGCCCGCGCCCGTCGGCATGATGGCGAGCACGTCCTCTCCGGACAAGACGGCGCGCACGATCTCCTCCTGTCCTTCGCGGAAGGAGGGAAAGCCGAAGACGTCGTGGAGAATCTGAGCGGGATCGATCACGTATGCCGTGTGGCCGATGACGGATTCGAGGTCAATGCGGCATCGGGAATCCGAAGGAAGGAAAGCACGCCTTTGGCCGCCGCGATGCCGGTGGCGAAGGTGGCCTGGAGCAGGTAGCCGCCGGTCGGGGCCTCCCAATCCAGCATCTCGCCCGCCACGAAGACCCCCGGCATGCGCCTGAGCATGAGGTTTGGGTCGAGTTCGCTGAAAGGCACCCCGCCTGCCGTGGAAATGGCTCTTTCTAAGGGTTTCGTGCCGGTGAGCGTCAGCGGCATGGCCTTGATGAGCCGGGCGAGAGCCTCGGGTTCCGCCGGCAGCTGGGGCGCTGATTCGCGTAAAATGGCGATGCCGAGGGGGCTCAGGCCCGCCGCCTTGCGCAGGAAGGTGGAGGCGGACTGGCCCTTGCGGGGGGCGCTCAGGCGCTTTTCGAGGGTTTCCAGGGAGAGGTCGGGCCGCAGATCCACGAGAAGCGTGGCGCTGCCCTTACCTTCGATCACGTTGCGCAGGGGACCTGAGAGGGCATAGACCGCGCCGCCCTCGATGCCGTCCGCCGTGACGATCGCTTCGCCCTTCACCGTCACGCCCTCGAAGGTGAGGGCGATTCGTTTCAGGGGCTCGCCCTCGAAGCGGCTGCGCATCACCTCCGACCAGGGCAGGACGAAGCCCATATTGGCCGGGCGTAAGGGCGCGACAGCGATACCCTTGGCCTGAAGCACGCCGGCCCAGGAGCCGTCCGAGCCGAGGCGGGGCCAGCTCGCTCCGCCGAGGGCGAGGATGGTCGCATCCGGCTTACGTTTGACAGTCCGGCCTGCGGCATCGGTGAAGACCAGGGCTCCTTGCGCATCCCAGCCCTGCCACGTGTGCCGCAGGGCAAAGCGCACACCAAGGCTCTCCGACCGTGTCAGCCAGGCCCGCAGGAGAGGGGAGGCCTTGAAGGCCTTCGGGAACACGCGTCCGCTCGAGCCCACGAAGGTCGCCTGCCCCAGGCCCTCGCACCACGCTCGCAGGTCTTCCGGAGTGAAGGCTTCGATGAGGGGGCGCAAGGCGGGTTCGGCCTCGGCATAGCGGGTGACGAATCGCTCGAAATCCTCGGAATGGGTCAGGTTCAGGCCGCCTCGTCCCGCCATCAGGAATTTGCGCCCGACCGAGGGCATCCGGTCGTAGACGGTCACCGCGACGCCCGCGCGCGCAAGAACTTCCGCCGCGATCAGGCCGGCAGGGCCCCCGCCGACAATGGCGGCCTTGAGGGAAGAGGAGGGCAGGGACATGCGCTCAGCTGACGCGGAAAGGAACAAGGGGATGGTCTGGACCCTCGCGCTGCAGCATGGCATTCAGCGCATCGGGTCGTGGCTTTTCCACATGACCACCACGGGACTTTTTTGCAAGAGGAGCGGTGTCTCAAGCCGCCCCCAAGGGGAATATCGATGCGTGTTCTTTTCGTCTCGGCCCTGATCGTGCTGGCGCTTGCGGGCTGCGCCGGCGATACGGCGCTCAACAATGGGGACGTCGTTCTCGCCAGCTCCACCAAAGATGCCGCGGAGGCCGCCAAGCTCATCTCCGCCTACCGCGTCTCCAGGGGCTTGAGCCCGGTGACGGTCGACCCGAAGCTCAATGAGGCAGCGGAATACCAGGCGCGCGTGGTGGCGGCCGCCGGCAAGCTCAGTCACGGCAATTTCGCGGGCCGCATGGATAAGTTCGGCGTCATCGGCTACTCGGCCGAAAATCTCTCGGCGGGCGCGGATAGCGTCGACGGCACCATCACCCGGTGGAAGAATTCTCCCGGCCACAACACCAATCTGCTGATGCCTCAGGCCAGCAGAATCGGCTTTGCCCGTGCCGACGCCAACAACCGCTACGGCCGCTATTGGGCTCTCGTGCTGGGGCAGTAAGCAGGCTTTCCCGCGCCAGGGGCCCGTATCAGGGGCCGGGCACAAAGAAGGGCGGTCGCGCGTTAGGAGCAAGGTTCTCCTCTTTCGCGCGTCCTCCATGACCCATCAGCAAATGCTCTCCTTCGCCATCATCGCCGGGATGATGGCGCTCTTCGTCTGGGGACGCTTCCGGTACGATCTCGTCGCGGTCCTGTCGCTATTGGCGGCGGTGCTGGTCGGCATCGTGCCCGCCGACAAGGCGTTCTCGGGATTTAGCGACGATATCGTCATCATCGTCGCCAGCGCGCTTCTGGTGAGCGCGGCGGTGGCGAAATCCGGCGTGCTGGAGGCCGCTCTCAACCGGGTGGCGCCTTATCTGCGCAGTGAGCAGAGTCAGGTGATCGTTCTGGTTACGGCGGTGACGGTGCTCTCCGCCTTCGTGAAGAATATCGGCGCACTGGCGATGATGATCCCCGTTGCGTTCCAGATCGCGCGGCGCACGAACACGCTGCCCTCCAGCTTCCTCATGCCCATGGCCTTCGGCTCGCTGCTCGGCGGCATCGTCACGCTGGTCGGCACCTCGCCCAACATCATCGTGTCGCGGGTGAGAGGCGAGCTGTTGGGCGAGCCGTTCGGCATGTTCGATTTCACGCCGGTGGGCGTCGGCATCGCGCTGGCGGGCGTGGCGTTTCTGGCCTTCGGCTATCGTCTTTTGCCGAAGGGCCGCAAGGGCGCGGCCTCGCTGGACGAGGCGCTCAACATCAAGGACTACATCACCGAAGCGCGCGTCATTCCTGAATCCGATGTCGTGGGGCAGACGGTGGCGGACCTGCACCGGCTCGCCAATGGCGAGGTGAAGGTGGCGGCCATCATCCGCAACGAGACGCGCAGCTCCAGCCCGCTGCCGGACGTCAGGATCCGCGAGAACGATCTTCTCATGCTGGAGGGCGAATCCGAGGCGCTCGAGAGCACCGTGGCCCGCGCCGGCCTCAAGCTCAGTCGCGAGCATCGCCAGCCTGAAACGGACGAGGCTTCGGACGAGATCGGGGTGATCGAGGCCATCGTCGGTCCGAGCTCCGCGCTCGCCGGTTTGTCGGCCGAACGGATTGGCCTCTACGAGCGATTCGGTGTGAACCTCATTGCCGTGAGCCGCAGCGGCGAGCGCTTCAAGGAGCGCCTTCGCACCATCACCTTGCGGCCCGGCGATGTGCTCGTGCTGCAGGGCAATCTCAAGAGGCTGCCGGATACCCTGCGCGATCTCGGCTGCCTTCCCCTGGCCGAGCGCGAGATCCGTCTCGGCAACGCCCGCAGGAGCTTCGTGCCGATCGCCATTCTCGGCGTCACGATGGTGCTCGTCGCGTTCAACGTGCTCCCTGTGTCCATCGCCTTCTTCGGCGCCGGCGTGCTGCTCGTTCTCTCCGGGGCACTCACCCTGCGCGAGGCTTACGAGACCATCGAGTGGCCGATCATCGTCATGCTCGGCGCGCTGATCCCGGTCAGTGAATCCATCCGCACCACGGGCGGTACGGATCTGATCGCGGGCTGGCTGTCATCAGCGGCGCAGATGCTGCCGCCCACCGGCGCGCTCGTGCTCATCATGGTGGCGGCCATGGCGGTGACGCCGTTCCTCAACAATGCCGCGACCGTGCTCGTGATGGCGCCCATCGCGGCGAGCTTCGCCACGCAGCTCGGCTTCAGGCCCGATGCGTTCCTGATGGCGGTGGCGATCGGGGCGGCCTGCGATTTCCTCACGCCCATCGGCCACCAATGCAATACCCTGGTGATGGGTCCCGGCGGCTATCGCTTCGGCGATTACTGGCGGCTTGGCCTGCCGCTTTCGCTCATCGTGGTGGTGGTCGGAACGCCGCTGATCATGGTCTTCTGGCCCCTCCGTTAAGGAGACATCATCGCAGGATGGCGGTCAGAAGAAGGGTCGTGCCGGCGGCCGATGAGGCCAGCGCGATAATCATGGACCAGAGATGCATCCTGTTCCGCTCAGCCTGGTTCAGCAACGGGCGGATGCGCGAATCCGAGCGGCCGAAGATGAAGCTGGCATTGCGCTCCGGCCGCTGTGTATGCGGCATGATGCAGAAACTCGACCGCACGGAGCTGCGCGATTGGCCATAACGGTGATCGCCGGCGCTGTAGGACGGGTGGTGAGAGCTCTGCAGGTTCATGCTGGAGGCTTCCAGGGGCGGGTGAGGCCTCTAACCTCGGCTCAAGGGATGAACGAGCGGTAAAGGTCCGGAGCGATCCACAATCTTCGTAAATCAAATCTTTCCAATCTGCTTCTGCGGTGCGGGCATCATGCGTCGGAAGCGATACGGCCAGAAGACGTGAATCCCCGGCACAAGTCCGGGGATGACGAGAGGGGCTATTTCGGTTCCCGCCCACGTCATGGCCGTCCCCGGACTCGATCCGGGGATCAGACCCGGCCATCCACGTCCTAAGCTCCCGCGCGTCGAAAACACGGGTTTCCGAAGCGGATTCCACCTCTCACGTCTGGTGCTCTAAGCAGCCTGCTCAGCAGACAGTCATGTTGAGCATCGGGTCTCACTTCGAGACCCTTTCGCGAAATTGAGCTCTGTCTCGCGCAACATCTTGCCTCCGATGGCGGCAAATCCATCCGGCCCGGCACGCTGGGATAAGCTATCTCAATACCTTGGAGGATGTTGTTGAAGGGAGACTTCGGGCCGCTCCACAGCCGATGACATTCATCACAGAAATCGGGTCGCGGACGCCTCTCTCCTATGGCATGAGATGTCTCCAAACATCCGGGACAGCCTCATGACTCAAGCGCCCATCCAAAAGACCATCGCAGCCTCCGATTGGGCGCTGCTCGGCCTGCTCTCCGTCATCTGGGGCGGCTCCTTCCTGTTCGTCGGCGTGGCAGTCAAGGAATTGCCGCCGCTCGTCATCGTGGCGCTGCGGGTTTCGCTGGCTGCGCTGACCCTGCAGATCGTGCTCCGGGCCATGGGCATGCGCCTGCCGCGCGAGCGTCAGGCCTGGGCCGCCTTTTTCGGCATGGGCATCCTCAACAATGTGATTCCCTTCAGCCTGATCGTCTGGGGCCAGAGCCACATCGCAAGCGGCCTCGCCTCGATCCTCAACGCCACCACGCCACTCTTCACGGTCGTCGTGGCGCATTACCTGACCAGCGATGAAAAGCTCACCGGCTCGCGCCTCGGCGGCGTGATCGTCGGCTTCATCGGCGTCGCGGTGATGATCGGCTCGGCGGCCCTCACATCGCTGAACACCAATGTTCTGGCACAGCTCGCGGTCCTGGGCGCAGCATTGTCCTATGGCTTTTCCGGCGTGTTCGGGCGCCGCTTCAAGACACTCGGCATTCCGCCCCTCGTGGCGGCCGCCGGGCAGGTCACGGCATCGAGCTGCATTCTCCTGCCCGTGAGCTTCATCGTCGACAGGCCCTGGACTCTGCACATGCCGAGCATGACGACCATTCTGTCGCTGCTTGCCCTTGCGCTCGTCTCGACGGCGTTCGCCTATCTCATCTTCTTTCGCCTGCTCGCGCGGGCGGGGGCGACGAATGTGGGCCTCGTGACCTTCCTCATTCCGGTCAGCGCCATTCTCTTCGGTGTTCTGCTCCTCGGCGAGACGCTGGAAATGCGGCACATGGCGGGCATGGGACTGATCGCGGCGGGTCTCATGCTGATCGACGGGCGGCCCGTGGCTGCGATGCGCCGGTGGTTCAGCGCCAGAGCATTTTTCGGCGAAGTGGATCCGGTTCGCCGTCAAAAAATGCGTCTCAGCAAAGAAAAGAATTGATCCCGCGTGAGAGCACCGGACGAGAAAAGTGGATCTGCACTTTTGGGATTGGTCCTTCTCCCGTCGTCATGGCCGGGCTTGTCCCGGCCATCCACGTCTTTGAACCACCGCGCCAGAAGACGGGATGACGGAGGAGAGTTTTCGACCGGGGCAGGATTGAGCGGCTCTTACCGCGAAAGGGCCGGTTCCGCGCGGAAATGGTTGAACATCATGTCCGGTGCGCTGGTGTTGTGGCGGGAGGGCACGAGCCGTCCCATCCAGGCATCGGTCGCCTTCGCGTCGCGGAAATTCATGATCATCTCCTCGCGCCAGGAGCGGGCCTTCTCTTCGCGCACGGCGATGCGCGCCACATCGGCGTTGAACTCAGTCACGTACATCGAGCGCAGCGTGGCGAAGGGCACGCCGGTGACCGTCTGATCGAAGCTTACGTCGAGCGTCATGCGCTCCTCGTTGAGATTGACGACCGTCACACGGGCCTGTCCGCCTTTGGCGAGGGTGAGCGTGAAGCTCATGGTTTTGGGGTCGAAGGCCACATCCTTCAGGTTTGTCACCGGGCGCTGATCGAACTCCACGGGGCCGACGATGAAGGACGAGCCGTAGGCTGTCCATTCCAGGTGTTGCGGCGGCAGCGGCTTGATGCGCCAGTAGCCGTCGCCCGGATACAGGGCGATCACCTCTTCCGCCTTGCCCTTGTGCTTCTTCAGAAGCTGCAGCAGGTGGATGTCGCGTGAAACCTTGCCGCCGATCGTCACCGTGGTGTCGCTCGGGCGCCAGAATTCGGTGAAGGAGAGGCCCATGATGCGCACCTGATCGTCCTCGAAGAGCGTGTGCATCACAGGGTGCGGCTTCGCGGAGGTCGCTTCCGAGATATCCTCGCAGGCCGTCCAGTCCGGCTCCCAGCGGTCCTGTTTCAGGCTGCCCATATAGGCCGGGTGTACGGCCTCGATCCTGAAGCTCCTCACCTCGGGCGAGGCGAAATTGACGGCCACATTGTCCTTTTCCGCGCAGAGCACCGGCTCGCTCGTATTGGTGACCTGAACGGCCAAGCCGTCGAGGGTAGCGGCCTGCGCCAGGGAGGTGAGGCCGAGGAAGCCGAGAGCGAGAAACCGGGGGAGGAGCGTGCGGACCATCAAAACCATCTTTTGGAAAAACTGTCTGAGCCGTATCGAACGGCACAGATAGCTTGGCTGAGGGGCTCCGTCGAGCCGGCCTGTTGATAGGGCATGGCAGCCATCCCATCTCCAGGATTAGAGTTCCAGGCCCGCCTGTGATAAGGTCCCTCCAAGCGGCAAGCTTGGCTTTAAGCAGCCAGGTGCCCGAATTCTCCATCACGAAAAGGGTCTTCCCTGAGTTCATCGATGATGCGCCTGACTTTGAGCCTGTCCGACAATCCCGCCACGACCTCGGTCGAGCGGGCGATCATGGAGTTCCGCAGCGCCCGTCCCGTCGTGATCGACAGGGCTGATGGCAGCGCGCTCGTGGTCGGCGTCGAGGACCTGGATGAGGCCAGGACTGCCGAGATCGAGGCCGTCGCCGGAGGCCGTGCCCATCTCGTGCTGCCGGCTGCGCGCCTGCGCCGTCTGGGGCTCGAGCGGGACGTGCCCGGACGTGTGGCTCTGCCGGTCGTGGAGCGGGAGCGGATCGAGGCGCTGGCCCTCAAGCTCGACAGCCGCATCGATGCGCCGGTCCGGCCGGCCTGCGGCCTGGACGAGGAGGCGCTGGAGCTCGCCCGCCTCTCCCTGGTCCTGCCCGCCGTGATCGTGGTGCCTCTGTCCGACGGGATCGACATCGATCCCTCCCTGGTGCGCGTCTCCGGGACAGCCATTCGCGATTATCGCCGCGCCAAGGCGGCGGATCTCTCCCTCGTCAGCCGTGCGCCGGTGCCGCTCGAAGGTGCGCCCACCAGCGAGTTCGTCGTGTTCCGCGGAGGCGAGGGCCTGCGCGATCAGGTGGCGATCATCGTCGGCAAGCCCGATCTCTCCAAGCCCGTGACCGTGCGGCTCCATTCCGCCTGTCTCACGGGCGATCTCTTCGGCAGCCTCAAATGCGATTGCGGTGACCAGCTGCGCGAGACCGTGCGCTTCATGGCGAATAACGAGGGCGGCATCCTGCTCTATCTCGATCAGGAAGGACGGGGGAACGGCATCGCCAACAAGATCCGCGCCTATAAGCTCCAGTCCCAGGGCTACGACACCTACGAGGCCGATGAGGTCTTAGGGTTCGAGGCGGATCAGCGCCGTTTCGATTTCGCTGCCGTGATGCTGAAGAAGCTCGGTGTGAGCGCGGTGCATCTCATGACCAACAATCCGGAGAAGATCCGGGCGCTCTCGGAATCCGGCCTTCAGGTGATCTCCGACCACCGCGTGCTGGGGCGCCCGACGGCGGAGAACGTGAGCTACCTCGCCGCCAAGCGGGATCGCGCCGGGCATTACATCGATCTGGAAGGTCTGCTCGCCTGCTCCAACAAGGATTGATGGGCGCTCAGATCAAGATTCCCCTTAAGTCCATATTGCCGCACTGGAATAACCTTCTAGCTTTTCCCGAAGGCGGAACGACCGCTCCGGCCTGACCGCCTCGCCATGTGTGCCAGCTTGCGCTGGCGGGTTCAGGGGAAAAGCCCATGTGGAGCCAAGTCTATAATCCGTTCGGCAGCGCCACGTTGTCGACAATAGCAGCGGCCATTCCGGTGGTCCTGCTTCTGGTGATGATCGCCTCCGGCAAAGTGAAGGCGCATATCGCCGCCGTGATCGCCCTCCTGGCGGCGATTGCCGTTTCCGTCTTCCTGTTCACGATGCCCGCCGGGCTTGCCACGCGTGCTGCGTTGTTCGGCGTTGCAACCGGCATGTTCCCGATCGGCTGGATCATCCTGAACGTCATCTTCCTCTACCGGCTCACGGTGGAGAGGGGATGGTTCGCCACGCTTCAGCAATCCGTCGGTGGCATCACCACGGATCGCCGTCTGCAACTGCTTCTCGTCGCCTTCGCCTTCGGCGCGTTCTTCGAAGGCGCCGGCGGCTTTGGGACGCCGGTTGCCGTGACGGGCGCGATCCTCATCGGCCTCGGCTTCTCGCCGCTCGCCGCCTCCGGTCTCTCGCTCATCGCCAACACGGCTCCGGTGGCCTATGGCGCGCTCGGCGCGCCGATCCAGGGCCTTGCTTCCGTCACGGGCTTCGACCCTTACGTGCTCGGCGCGATGGTCGGCCGCCAGCTGCCCTTCTTCTCGCTGATCGTACCGTTCTGGCTGATCTGGGTCTTCGCGGGCTTTCGCGGCATGCTGCAGGTGTGGCCGGCAATCCTGATCTGCGGTGTCTCCTTCGCGATCCCGCAGTTCCTGATCTCGAACTACATCAATCCGTGGATCGTCGATATCGGCGCCTCCCTCATCTCCATGGCCTGCCTCGTCGGTTTCATGCGGATCTGGCATCCGAGAGAGATCTGGACCTCCCCGGCTCTGCGCACGCACGACGTTTCCGCGGGCACTCTGACGCGGCCCGCGCCTTTGAGCGCCGGCACGGCCAATGTGACGCCGCAGGCGTCCCGCAACGAGATCATCTGGGCCTGGGTGCCGTGGATCATCCTGTCGGTGATCGTCGCGATCTGGGGCACGGGCTGGTTCAAGTCGCTCGTCAACCCGATCTTCACCTGGAGCTACCCGATTCCGGGCCTGCACAACATGGTGCAGAAGGTGGCGCCCATCGTGGCCAATCCGACGCCGGAGCCTGCGGTCTTCGCCTTCACCTACATGTCCTACACGGGCACGGGCGTGCTGATCGCGGCGATCATCTCCGGCCTGGTCATGGGCTTCTCGCCGTTGCGGCTCATCACGGCCTGGTTCGAGACGATCTGGGTGCTGCGCTACTCGCTCATCACCATCGCGGCGATGCTGGCCATCGGCACGCTGACACGCTTTTCGGGCCTCGATGCCACGCTCGGTCTCGCCTTTGCCGGAACGGGCATCCTCTATCCGTTCTTCGGCACCTTGCTCGGCTGGCTCGGCGTGGCGCTGACGGGGTCCGACACAGCCTCGAACGTGCTGTTCGGCGGATTGCAGAAGATCACGTCCGAGCAGCTCGGATTGTCGCCTATTCTCATGGCCGCCGCGAACTCATCCGGTGGCGTGATGGGCAAGATGATCGACGCGCAGTCCATCGTCGTGGCCTCCACGGCGACGAACTGGTTCGGTCATGAGGGCAGCATCCTGCGCTTCGTGTTCTGGCACTCCATCGTGCTCGCCTGCCTGGTGGGCATGCTCGTGATGCTGCAGGCCTACGTGTCTCCGTTCACGTCGATGGTTTTGCATTAGCAGAACGCAGGGTTGAGAAAGAAAATCGCCGCCGGAGATGATCCGGCGGCGTTTTTGTTTCGAAGCCGTTCAGCGGGCCGGCATTCCGGTTTCGATGATCTTCGCCCAGAGCGACACACCATAGGGCGTGGCGGCATCGTTGAAGTCGTAAGCCGGGTGATGCACGCCTGCCGTGTCTCCGTTGCCGAGGAAGATGTAGGCGCCCGGGCGCTTCTCCAGCATGTAGGAGAAATCCTCCGCGCCCATCTCCGGCGGGAAGTTCGTTTCCACCGCGCTCTCGCCCGCGACGGCTTTCGCGACGGAGGCGACGAACCCGGTTTTCTCCGCATCGTTCACCGTCACCGGGTAACCGCGATTGTACTGGATGGTCGCCGTCGCGCCGAAAACCGCGCAGGTGTTCTCGACGATGGTGCGGATGCGGGTCTCTGCCAGCTCGCGAATGGCCGGTGAGAGCGTGCGTACGGTGCCGAGCAGCGTTGCCGTCTGCGGGATCACGTTGAAGGTGTCGCCCGCCTTGATGGTGCAGACGGAGACGACCACCGATTCCAGCGGGTCGACGCTGCGCGAGGCGACGCTCTGCAGGGCCGTGATCACGTGCGACGCCGTGACGATGGGATCGATGCATTTATGCGGATAGGCCGCGTGGCCGCCCTTGCCTTCGATGGTGATCGTGAAGCGATCGGCCGCCGCCATGGTGGGGCCCGTGCGCATGGCGAAATGGCCGACAGGGATGCCCGGCCAATTGTGCATGCCGTAGACCTCCTGGATGCCGAAGCGCTCCATGAGGCCGTCCTTCACCATGGCGTCGCCGCCACCGCCGCCTTCCTCCGCCGGCTGGAAGATCACGACCGCCGTGCCGTCGAAATTGCGCGTCTCAGCCAGATATTTCGCCGCGCCCAGGAGCATCGCCGTGTGGCCGTCATGGCCACAGGCATGCATCTTGCCCGGCGCCTTCGATGTGTAGGGCAGATCGGTGGCTTCCATGATCGGCAGCGCGTCCATGTCCGCCCGAAGGCCGATCACCTTGCCGGATGAATTGACCCGTCCCTTGATGACGCCGACCACGCCCGTGCGGCCGATGCCGGTCACCACCTCGTCGCAGCCGAAGCTCTTCAGCTTCTCGGCCACGATCCCGGCGGTACGATGCACGTCATATTCGAGCTCGGGATTCTCGTGAAAATCCCGGCGCCAGGCCGTGATCTCATCGGCCAGATCGGCAACGCGGTTGATGATGGGCATGGGACATCCTTTGCGTGAATCGATAAGCCTTTAGCGCATCGTGCGGAAAAGTGGATCCGGTTTTCCGCAATCAACGATGCGCTCCTCTCAAGAATGAGCATCGGATGGATCCCAAAAGTGCATCCCACTTTTGGGTCCGATGCTCTAGCGAACCAGAGGCAGGGGGCGCCGGTCAATCCTCAAGGGACGATGCGCTTCGTCTCAGCGCAGGCGGCGCAGGATGGCCTTCGGCCGCTTCGTGCGGAATTGTCCGCGCTCGACCGCCACGAAGACCAGGACCAGCACGACGAGCGCGGTGAACCACCAGACCTGGGCGGTGCCGATGCCGCAGGCGCCAAGGGCGAAGGCCGAGGCGAAGGACGCCATGATTCCCGGGCCAAGGATCGGACGGTCTCCACCTGCATTGAAAGCCGCCTGAGAGAGCAGGATAGCACCGGAGACGGCTCCTAAGACGCCAAGTTCGTACCAGATATCGAACAGGACGCTGAAGGGAGCTGCAGGAGGCACGAGGCCGAACAGGCGTCCGCGCCAGGCTGTCTCCAGGCCGTGGCCGGTCAGAAGGCGTAAGGGTTCCTTGAGAATGAGCGCCTGCCATGCATCGAGGCTGGCCACAGCGTGGGAGGTGGATCCGAGAATACCCCCGGCAACAGGCTTCAGCAGAAATGGCAGGGCCGGAGCGGCAATCAGGAGGACCGCCATGAGGAGGCCGATCAGGCGGGTGCCGGTTCTCGGGCTCATCGCCGTCAGGGCAAAGGCGACGGCGCCGGTGGTCAGGCCGATGAGCGGCAATTCATCCATTGTCAGGAAGGTGCTCACCGCCACTGCCAGGGCGAGGGTCACGGCCTCGAGGTTGCGTCCGCGGGAATGGAGCCAGGTCACGGCGGGCCAGAGCAGCAGGACGAGCACGACGATGCCCCGCTCCACGCCGGTTCCGTCAGGGTCGAAATTTCCGCCTTCCCGGAACAGCATCGCGATGGCGATCAGGGCGGCGAGACCAACGCCGAGGGGCAGCAGGTAGAGATTGGCCGAGCGCATCCGTTCCGGCAGTGCCAGATATCCCGCCAAGGCCATCAGACCCATGGCGATGATGTTGAGGAGCCGCTCCGAAGCCTGCGGCACGAAGGGGGTCCAGATCAGGGAGAGCCCGGCCCAAAACACCAGAACGAGTCCGGAGAGCCCAGCCCGCGAGGTCACGAAGCTGACGGTTCTCTGCCATGGGTTCCTGGCTGTGCCGTCGAGAAAGGCCGCGAGGACGATGAGGGCCACGGCCAGGGGAGCCATCACCACGAGGGCGCGACGGGTGAAGAGGGCAGCCAGCGGAATGGCAAACAGCAGAATCGCGAAGCCAAGGCGCCGCAGCAGGGCGGCGGCGTCGGCGGACGGACTGGCCGTAGGAAGGGCGGAACGGACCATGCAGGCGAGCAACCCTAGGTTGGGCGATCAAGGAGAGGTTAAGCTAATGGATGTGGGGTTCAAAAGCTGTAGGTGCGGTGCAACACATCCGAAAACCTTTGCTGTTCCCGAGGGCACAGGGTCCCCTCACCCTTTTCGTCATCACCGGCCTTGTGCCGTTGATCCCGATGCAGTTTGAGTGGGTCGAAAGCCGGTTGGCCAGGAACGATCCCCGGATCAAGTCCGGGGATGGCCATGACGAGAGAGATCCCAGTCAGCCTTTCTGCCCGCGCAGGAAGTTGATGATGCCGGAGAAGTCGTCGCCTTCGTGGCCTGCGCCGTTGAAGAGCGCGTAGAGCTGAGCAGCCTCTGCACCGAGCGGCGTCGAGGCACCGGAGGCGAGTGCCGCTTCCTGAGCGAGCTTCAGATCCTTCAGCATCAAAGCTGCCGCGAAGCCCGGCTTGTAGCCGTTGTTCGCGGGCGAGGTCGGCACCGGGCCGGGAACGGGGCAATAGGTGGTGAGCGACCAGCACTGGCCCGAAGAGGTGGAGGCCACGTCGAACAGAGCCTGATGCGAGAGTCCGAGCTTTTCGGCCAGAACGAAGGCCTCCGCGACACCGATCATCGAAATCCCGAGGATCATGTTGTTGCAGATCTTCGCCGCCTGCCCCGCGCCGGCCTCGCCGCAATGAACGACCTTCTTACCCATCTTGGCCAGAATGGGCTCGGCACGGTCGAACGCCTCCTTGGCGCCACCTGCCATGAAGGTGAGCGTCGCGCCCTTCGCGCCGCCGACGCCGCCGGAAACGGGCGCGTCGAGGCTCATGAGGTTGCGCTCCTGCTCGCGCGCCATGACATGCGCCTTGCGGGCGCTTTCCACGTCGATGGTGGAGCAGTCGATGAGAAGCGTGCCTTCCCTGACGGAGGGCAGGATGTCGGTCCAGACCGAGAGCACATGCTTGCCGGCGGGCAGCATGGTGATCACGACCTCCGCATCGCGCACCGCGTCAGTTGTGGAGCCTGCGACGCTCACGCCGTCCGAGCGCGCGTGATCGCAGGACGCGGGCGACAGATCGAAGCCGGTGACGGCATGGCCTGCCTTGGCGAGATTGGCGGCCATGGGTCCGCCCATGTTGCCGAGGCCGATGAAGGCAATGTTGGTCATGGTTCCTCCGTTCCGTGTTTTCTTGATTGGATGGTCGTGAGCAGTTTGTGGCTGGTGGTGAGGCGCCGTTGCCGGCGTCTGCGTCACCCGCCAACCACCACTTACCGATTGCCACGTCCCACCAGATCGCGCGCCACGATGAGGCGCATGATCTCGTTGGTGCCTTCGAGAATCTGGTGCACGCGTAAGTCCCGCACGATCTTCTCGACGCCGTAATCGGCAAGATAGCCGTAGCCGCCATGGAGCTGCAGCGCGGCATTTGCCACCTCGAAGCCTGTGTCGGTCGCCATGCGCTTGGCCATGGCGCAGAGCTTCGTGGCATCGAGCGCCTTGGCGTCGAGCGCGGAAGCCGCGCGCCACAGGAAGGTGCGTGCTGCTTCGAGTTCCGTCGCCATGTCGGCGAGCTTGAACTGCAGCGCCTGGAAATCGACGATGCGCTTGCCGAAGGCCTTGCGGTCTCCTGCATAGGCGAGCGCCTTGTCGAGGGCTGCCTGCGCGCCGCCGAGGGAGCACGCGCCGATATTGAGGCGCCCGCCGTCGAGGCCCGACATGGCAATCTTGAAGCCCATGCCCTCGTCCGACAGGCGGTTCGCCACGGGCACGCGCACGTCCTCGAAGATCACGGCGGCGGTGGGCTGTGCGTTCCAGCCCATCTTCTTCTCCTGCGCGCCGAACGAGACGCCGGGCATGGTCTTCTCGATCACGAGCGTCGAGATGCCGGAGGGGCCTTCCTCGCCCGTGCGCACCATCGTCACGTAGATGTCGGATGTGCCGGCACCCGAGATGAACTGCTTCACGCCGTTGACGATGTAGTGATCGCCGTCACGCACGGCGCGGGTCTTCAGCGCCGCCGCGTCAGAACCCGAGCCCGGCTCGGTGAGGCAATAGCTGCCGATGGTTTCCATCGTGCAGAGAGAGGGCAGAAAACGCTGGCGCTGCTCTTCCGATCCGTAGCGGTCGATCATCCACGCGACCATGTTGTGGATGGAGAGGAACGCCGAGATGGCGGGACAGCCGGTGGCGAGCGCCTCGAAGATGAGCGCCGCGTCGAGCCGCGTCATGCCCGAGCCGCCCACATCGTCGCGGGTGTAGATCGCGGCCATGCCGAGGCTTGCTGCTTCGCGCAACACGTCCACGGGAAAATGCTTCTTCTCGTCCCATTCGAGCGCATGGGGAGCAAGGTTGTCCGCCGCGAAGGCAAGGGCCATGTCGCGGACGGCGATTTGGTCTTCGGTCAAGGAGAACTGTGTCATGGCTCTAAATCGGCATGAGAGGGGCGCCTCGTGCACCCCGACTTTGGATCTAGAGCATCTATCGGCGAAGTAGTCTCAGGTCGCCGCCGAAAAGATGCGCCCATAAACAAGATGGCCGGGAACGAGCCCCGGCCACCATGAGTGTTCTTATTTCATCGTCGGAATGGAGAATTCCGCGCCTTCCTTGATGCCGGACGGCCAGCGGGAGGTGACCGTCTTCGTCTTGGTGTAGAAGCGGATCGCGTCCGGGCCGTGCTGATTGAGATCGCCGAAGCCCGAGGCCTTCCAGCCGCCGAAGGTGTAGTAGGCGATCGGAACCGGGATCGGCACGTTGATGCCGACCATGCCCACATTCACGCGTGAAGCGAAGTCGCGGGCGGCGTCGCCGTCGCGAGTGTAGATCGCAACGCCGTTGCCGTATTCGTGCTCGGAGGGCAGGCGCAGCGCCTCGTCGTAGTTCTTGGCGCGCACGACCGAGAGAACGGGACCGAAGATCTCTTCCTTGTAGATGCGCATCTCGGGCTTCACCTCGTCGAAGAGGCAGCCGCCCATGTAGAAGCCGTTCTCGTAGCCCTGCATCTTGAAGCCGCGGCCGTCGACCACGAGCTTCGCGCCTTCCTGCACGCCGAGATCGACGTAAGCGCGCACCTTCTCCATGTGGGCCTTCGTGACGAGCGGGCCGTAATCGGCGGACGGATCGGTCGAGGGGCCGACCTTCAGGCTCTCCACGCGCGGGATCAGCTTGTTCATCAGCGCGTCGGCGGTGGCCTTGCCGACCGGAACGGCAACCGACACGGCCATGCAGCGCTCGCCCGCCGAGCCGTAGCCGGCACCGATGAGCGCATCAGCCGCCTGATCGAGATCGGCATCGGGCATGATGATCATGTGGTTCTTCGCGCCGCCGAAGCAGTGCGCGCGCTTTCCATGCGCTGTGGCGCGGGAATAGACGTACTGGGCGATCGGCGAGGAGCCGACGAAGCCCACGGCCTTGATGTCCGGATCGTCGAGGATCGCGTCCACCACTTCCTTGTCGCCGTTGACGACGTTGAGGATACCGGCGGGAAGGCCCGCCTCGACCATGATCTCGGCGAGGCGCATCGGCACGCCGGGATCGCGCTCGGAGGGTTTGAGGATGAAGGCGTTGCCGCAGGCGATGGCAGGCGCGAACTTCCACATCGGGATCATGGCGGGGAAGTTGAACGGCGTGATGCCGGCCACGACGCCGAGCGGCTGGCGGATCGAATAAATGTCGATGCCGGGGCCGGCGCCTTCCGTGAACTCACCCTTCATGAGGTGCGGGATGCCGCAGGCGAATTCCACCACCTCGACGCCCCGCTGGATGTCGCCCTTCGCGTCGGGAATGGTCTTGCCGTGCTCGCGGGCGAGCAGCTCGGCCAGCGAATCCATCTCCTTGGCGATGAGTTCGAGGAACTTCATCATCACGCGGGCGCGGCGCTGCGGGTTGGTGGCGGCCCAGGCGGGCTGGGCGGCCTTGGCATTCTCGACGGCCTGGCGCAGCTCGTCCTTGGAAGCGAGTGCGACTTTAGCGATGACCTCGCCCGTCATCGGTTGGAACACGTCGGCCGTGCGGCCCGATTGGCCCCGAACCTGCTTGCCGCCGATGAAATGTCCGACTTCGCGCATGGCGTTTCTCTCCTGATTTAGGTGTCCTGTTCTAGCATTGTCGAAACTGCACGACTATGGGCGAAGGTAGGCTTCCGTTGTGCAAAAATCCCAATATGCTAAACCGTCGGCATGAGCGCTTTCGACTGGGACGATCTCCGCTTTTTCCTCGCCGTCGCCCGAGCGGGCCGGCTGACGGTCGCCTCCCGTCGCCTGGAGGCCGATCATACCACGGTTTCCCGCCGCATCTCGTCTCTTGAAAAGGCGCTTCAGGCCAAGCTCTTCGAGCGAAAGCCTCAAGGCTACACCCTCACCGAGCAGGGAGAGCGTCTGCTGGCGAAGGCCGAGAGCATGGAAAGTCAGGCTCTGGCGGTCGCCAGCGAAGTAGGCGGCTCCGATCTTGCGCTGTCCGGCACCGTACGCGTGGGCGCGCCGGACGGCCTCGGCACCTACTTTCTGGCGGCGGAGCTCGGCGCGCTGGCCGAGCGCCATCCCGATCTCACGATCCAGCTCGTGGCGCTTCCGCGCACCTTCTCCCTCTCCAAGCGCGAGGCGGACATCGCGGTCACCGTCGAGCAGCCGACGGAGGGGCGGCTCGTCTCGCGCAAGCTCACCGATTACCGGCTGCGGATGTACGCCTCGCAAGACTATATCAAACGGCATGGGGTTCCCGCCGTCCCGGAGGACCTGTCGGGCCGTCTGCTCGTCACCTATGTGCCCGACCTCATCTTCAGTCCGGCGCTGGAATATTTCTCCGGCCTCGAGAAATACGGCCCCCGGCGCTACGAATGCGCCAGCGTGGTGGCGCAGCTGGAAGCCGTGCGGGCAGGGGTCGGCATCGGCATCCTTCACGATTACGCCGCCCGACAATATCCGGAGCTGAAGGTGGTGCTGCCGGAGATCTTCTTCACCCGCACCTACTGGATCGTCACCCATGCGGAGGTCCGCAGCCTCCACCGCATTGCCGAGGTCCATGCCTTCATGCTCGACCGGGTGAAGGCGAATCGCGGCCTTTTCATGTGACGCATTTTCCCTTCACTCAGGCCCCTCAAACCACTAAGTCTGACACTAGAAAAAAATCCACGGAGACCGGAATGCCCTCCAAGCTCGACCAATTGCGCGCCATGACGGTGGTCGTCGCCGATACCGGCGATCTCGACGCGGTGCGTCGCCTGAAGCCTCAGGACTGCACCACCAACCCGACCCTGCTGCTGAAGGCGGTCGAAAACCCTGCCTATGGGCACCTCCTCGAGGAGACCCTGGCCTGGGGCCGGAAGCAGGGTGGATCGCGCGAGGGCGTCGTGGCGGCCATCTGCGACCGCCTCGCCGTTGCCTTCGGGGCGGAGCTCGCCGGCATCGTGCCGGGCCGCGTCTCGACGGAGGTGGATGCGGACCTTTCCTTCGACACGCAAGGAACGATCGCCACGGCGCGGGAGATCATCAAGGCCTATGAGGAGCGCGGCGTCGGGCGCGAGCGCATCCTCATCAAGATCGCCTCCACCTGGGAGGGCATCCGCGCGGCGGAGATCCTCCAGAGGGAAGGCATCGACTGCAATCTCACCCTCCTGTTCTCCATGGCCCAGGCGCAGGCCTGCGCGGAGGCGGGCGTGTTCCTCATCTCGCCCTTCGTCGGCCGCATCCTCGACTGGCACGTGAAGGCGGGCGGCGGCCCCTATACGGGCGAGACCGATCCGGGCGTGATCTCCGTGCGCAACATCTACGCCTCGTACAAGGCGCAAGGCTTCAAGACCGTGGTGATGGGCGCCTCCTTCCGCAATATCGGTGAGATCGAAGCGCTCGCCGGCTGCGACCGCCTCACCATCTCGCCCGCGCTCCTCGACGAATTGGCGAAGGCGGAAGGCGAGCTGCCGCGCAAGCTGTCACCGGAGAGCGTCGAGAGGATCGCGCCTCTGCCGCGCATGGACGAGAAAACCTTCCGCTTCGCGCTCAACGAGGACGCGATGGCGACCGAAAAGCTCGCCGAAGGCATCCGCTCCTTCGTGAAGGACCTGCGCAGCTTGCGCAGCCTCGTCGCGAAGCATCTCGACGAAGCGAAGGCGGCATAAGCCTGTACAGCACTGTCATTCCGGGTCGGCCAAGGGCCGAGCCCGGAACCCATAACCACAATGATAAAAGGAAAAGGCGCTACGATCACCGTAGCGCCTTTCTTGTTTTGCGTCGTGTTTATGGATTCCGGGCTCTCGCTGCGCTCGCCCCGGAATGACAGTGCTCATTTTTTATCCGACAGCGCCTTGTCGCGGATCGCGGAGAGCGACAGGGCGGGCGTGATCGCCTCGGGGTCGAGCATGCAGTGCAGGATCGCAGGCTTGCTGGAGGTCAGAGCGCGCTGGAGTGCGGCAGGGAAATCCTCGGTGGTCTCCACACGCTCGCCATAGCCGCCGAAAGCTTTCGCATAGGCCGCGAAGTCCGGGTTCTTCAGCATCGTCGCCGAGACGCGACCCGGATATTCGCGCTCCTGGTGCATGCGGATCGTGCCGTACATGCCGTTATCAAGCAGGATGACGAGGATCGGCAGGTCGTATTGCACGGCGGTCGCGAATTCCTGACCGTTCATCAGGAAGTCGCCGTCGCCCGCGAACACCACCACCGTGCTGTCGGGCTGAATGCGCTTGGCGCCGACGGCGGCAGGAACGCCGTAGCCCATGGAGCCGGAGGTCGGCGCAAGCTGCGTGCCGTAATGCCGGAAAGGCCAGAAGCGGTGCACCCAGGTGGCGAAGTTGCCCGCGCCGTTGCAGTAGATCGTGTCGGAGGGCATCACCTCGCGCAGGTGCGCCATCACCTCGCCCATCTGCAGATGGCCCGGCACGCGGATCTGCGCCGGGTTGCTCCAGGCGAGATAATCGGCATGCGCGGTCCTGGTGCTCTCGCTCCAGGGCAGTGAGGCTGGCGGATGCACGCCTTCCAGCGCTGCCGTGAAGGCGATGGGCGAGGCGTTGATGGCCAGATGCGGAGAATAGACGCGGCCGAGTTCGCTCGGATCGGGATGGATGTGAACGAGCGTCGAGCGCGGAGCCGGAATATCGAGGAGCGTATAGGCCTGGCTCGGGATCTCGGAGAGACGACCACCCACGAGCAGGACGAGATCGGCTTCCTTGATGCGCGCCAAAAGCTTCGGATTCACGCCGAGGCCGAGATCGCCGATATAGGAGGCATGATCGGCGGGGAAGAGCATCTGGCGGCGGAAGGTGCAGGCGACCGGCAGCTCGAAGCGCTCGGCAAAGCGCACGAAGCGCTGCACCGCGACCTCGGACCAGCGGCTGCCGCCGAGGAGCGCAACAGGATTCTTCGCGCCCTGCAGCAGCTTCTGCAACTCGGCCATCTGCGCGAGCGACGGATGCGTCTCGATCACCTGATAGCGCGGCGCGTCGGCGACGTTCGCCATCTCGGTGAGCACATCTTCCGGCAGCGCGATCACGACAGGGCCAGGGCGGCCTGACGTCGCGACATGGAAGGCGCGCGAGATGATTTCGGGGAAGCGAGCCGGATCGTCCACCTCCGTCGCCCATTTGGCGAGCGGGCCGAAGGCGGCGCGGTAGTCGAGTTCCTGGAAGGCTTCACGCTCGCGCATGCCGCGCTCGATCTGGCCGACGAAGAGGATCATCGGCGTCGAGTCTTGCTTCGCGATGTGAATGCCGGGCGAGGCGTTCGTCGCGCCGGGGCCACGGGTGACGAAGCAGATGCCGGGACGGCCGGTGAGCTTGCCATAGGCCTCGGCCATCATCGCAGCACCACCTTCCTGGCGGCAGACGGTGACGTTGATGTTCGCATCATGCAGCGCGTCCAGGGCCGCGAGATAGCTCTCGCCCGGAACGCAGAAGATGTGATCGACTCCGTGCAGAGTAAGCTGATCGACAAGAATCTGGCCGCCGGTGCGGGAGGTCGCTTTCATGGAAGGCTCGCGATGTAAGAGGATAGATAAAGAAACGGAGGGCATCTCTGCCCTCCGCAATGTTTTTAAGATGATCAGGCGCCGACGTCGAACTTCACGCCCTGGGCCAGCGGAAGCGTGGTGCCGTAATTGATCGTGTTCGTGGCGCGGCGCATATAGGCCTTCCAGGCATCGGAGCCCGACTCGCGGCCGCCGCCCGTTTCCTTTTCGCCGCCGAACGCGCCGCCGATCTCGGCGCCCGAGGGGCCGATATTCACGTTGGCGATGCCGCAATCCGAGCCGGATGCGGACACGAAGGCCTCGGCCTCGCGCAGGTTGAGCGTGAAGATCGAGGAGGAGAGACCGGCGCCAACCGCGTTGTGCTGCTCGATCACCTGGTCGAAATCCGTGTAGCGCATCACGTAGAGGATCGGAGCGAAGGTCTCGCGCAGGACAGGGCCGGTCTGGCTCGGCATCTCGACGAGGGCGGGACGGGCATAGAAGCCGTTGCTGATATCCGTGTAGCGTCCGCCGCCATGCACCTTGCCGCCGGCATTGCGTGCCTCGTCGAGCGCGCGCTCCATGCCCTCGAACGCGGCCTTGTCGATCAGCGGGCCGACGAGCGTGCCCTGCTCACGCGGATCGCCGATCTTCACGCTGCCATAGACCTTCACGAGGCGCGGAACGAGCTGGTCGTACACGCTGTCATGCACGAAGAGGCGGCGCAGCGTGGTGCAGCGCTGACCGGCCGTGCCCATGGCCGCGAAGGCGATGCCGCGAAGCGCGAGATCGAGATCGGCCGAGGGAGCAACGATCGCGGCGTTGTTGCCGCCGAGCTCGAGGATCGCGCGGGCGAAACGCTGAGCGAGCTTCGGACCGACCTGACGGCCCATCGCGGTGGAGCCGGTGGCGGAGAGAACCGGCACGCGATGATCCTCCACGAGGATCTCGCCGATCTCGCGACCGCCGAGGAGAAGTCCGAGCAGGCCTTCCGGCACACCGCCGAAGCGCTTGGCCGCGCGCTCCGCGATGGCATGGGTGGCGAGCGCCGTCAGCAGAGTCTTCTCGGAGGGCTTCCACACCACGCTGTCGCCGCAAACGAGGGCGAGCGCCGCATTCCACGACCACACGGCGACAGGGAAGTTGAAGGCGGAGATCACGCCGCACACGCCCAGCGGATGCCAGGTTTCCATCATGCGGTGGTCGGCGCGCTCGGTGGCGATGGTGAGGCCGTAGAGCTGGCGGGAGAGACCGACCGCGAAATCGCAGATGTCGATCATCTCCTGAACCTCGCCGAGACCCTCGGACACGATCTTGCCGGCCTCCAGCGTCACGAGACGGCCGAGATCGTCCTTGGCCGCGCGCAGCTCCTCGCCGAGCAGGCGGATGAACTCGCCGCGCTTCGGGGCGGGAATATTGCGCCAGGCCTTGAAGGCCGCGTCGGCACGGCCGATGGCGGCCTTGGCCTCCTCCGGCGTGGTCTCGCGGACATGGGCGATCACCTCGCCCGTGATCGGGGAGAGGGCGGGACGGCCCGTGGGAGCGAAAGCGCTGTCCGGCACGCCAAGACGGGCGAGAATGGCGCGGGCTTCCTCCGCCACGCTGGCGGACGAGGTCGAAACGGATTGCAGGGCGGACATTGTCATTCTCCCATGGAACGGGGTTCGGGCTTCTTCTCAAGCCCGCCACCTTCGTTTGTCTTTAAACAGAAACGACGGCAGCCTTCAGGCCACCGTCTTAAAGCATGATCGCAAAAGGTGGGAACTGCTTTTCCCGAATAGGATCATGCGATTTCGGAAAGAAGCTGGGCAGGCTCCCGATACTCCTCGTCATGGCCGTCCCCGGACTTGATCCGGGGATCAGCCCGGCCATCCACGTCTTCAGGAGCCGCAGCGCCAGTAAGACGTGGATCCCCGGCACAAGGCCGGGGATGACGAAGAGGGTCCGCACGATGCGGCCGTGAGAGCCCTGGGCGATTCCGAGGCGTCATGCAACGGCGTCGAGGCGGATGTTCTTCACCGCCGGCTCGTGGCCCTCGTCCAGGCGCTCGCCCGCATAGACGCGGCCGAAGCGGTTGGCCAGGAAGGTGTCGAGGTCGATCTCTTCCTGGCGGACGAAACCCTGTTTCGGAAGCTTGCCCGCAACCAGCAGGTCGAGCATGGCGCAGATACCGGCAGCCGTTGTCACCTGGATCGCGGTGCGCTGGGTGCCTGCGATCTTCTGGCCGTAAATGCTGCGGGCATAGGTCTCCTGAACGTAGCGGCCATCACGCTCGCCGGTCACGGTCACGAAGACGATGACCATGTCCTGCATGGTGGCGGGAACGGCGTTCTCCAGGATGTCCTTCAGGACCTCGCGGCGGTTGCGCAGCTGCAGGTCGTTGAGGAGGACGCGCATCAGGGCGCAGTGGCCCGGATAGCGGATCGTCTTGTAATTGAGGTTGCGCACCTTGCCTTCGAGCGTCTCGCAGAGCGTGCCGAGGCCGCCCGAGGTGTTGAAGGCCTCATAGCGCGTGCCGTCGAGGGAGAACTCTTCCAGCTCTTCCATGGCCGGAACTTCACGCAGCTTTCCGTCGACCACCGCTTCGCAGCGCTCGATATACTCGTTGATGACGCCGTCCGTGCTCCAGGTGAGGTTGTAGGACAGGGCGTTCGAGGGGTACTGAGGCAGCGCGCCGACGCGCAGGCGCACCGTGTCGAGCTTGTCGAAGTGGCTCGCGATGTCGTGCGCCACGATGGAGATGAAGCCCGGGGCAAGGCCGCATTGCGGAATGAAGGCGGTGGTGGCGCCCTCCGACAGCTCCTTCACCATGCGGGTGGTGGCGACGTCTTCCGTGAGGTCGAAATAGTTCACGTCGGCAAGGCGCGCAGCCTGGGCCACATGGCCGGTCAGGTGATAGGGCGCGGCGCTGAGCACGGCGTAATGGCCCTTGAGGGCGTTCTGCAGAGCCACCGCGTCGCTGAAGTCGAGCTGGACCGTCTTGATACCGTTCTTGGCCACGGCCTTGAGGGCTTCCGCGGAGGCGTCAGCCACGGTCACGGTGTAGTCGCCGGTCTCGTTGAGCATGTCGACAATGGTCGAGCCGATCTTGCCGGCGCCGATGACGAGGATGGATTTCATGATGTTCGAACCTCCCTGGTGATCAGGGGAGAGAACAGCAAAGCCTTGCAAAGCGCCATAGACAAGCCGACGGAAAGCCGAGTAGTTATCGGCATATTGCCGTTAAGACTGGTCAAAGTGATGCTCGACGCCACAGATCGTGCCCTGATCGCTCTCTTGAGGGAGAATGCCCGCATCGGCCATGCGGAAGCCGCCCGCCGCTTAAAACTCTCCCGCACCACCGTACAGGCGCGGGTAGAGAGCCTGGAGCGACGCGGAGTGATCGTCGGATATACATTAAGGCTTGCGGAAGAGATCAGCCGCCGCATGGTGCGCGCGCATGTCACCATCGTCGTTGCGCCGAAAGCGTCCGCCGCTGTTGCCACGGCGCTGCAGCGTATGCCAGAGTTGCGCGCGCTTCATTCCGTTGCCGGTGTCTTCGACCTTCTGGCGGTGGTAGAGGCAGAAGACGTTCCCACCCTCGATGCCGCCATCGACAAGATCGGTGCGTTGGAAGGCGTAGAGCGCACGCAATCCTCCATCATCCTCTCAACGAAATTCGAACGATGACCACTTCCGCCTCAAGCATTGCCGATGTCGTGATTGTGGGTGGCGCCGTCATGGGCTCCTCCACCGCTTACCACCTCCTGGCCGATTCCGGTTTCAAGGGGCGCGTCGTCGTCATCGAGAAGGATCCGACCTATCAGCTGTCGGCGTCCGCCTTGTCGGCGGCTTCGATCCGTCAGCAATATTCGAGCGCGGTGAACATCCGCATCTCCCTTTATGGAATCCACTTCCTGCGCAACATCGCCGATTACCTCACGGTCGATGGCGACAAGCCGGAGATCGGCCTGAAGGAGGGCGGCTATCTCTATTGTGCGTCCGAGGCAGGCGAGCAGATCCTCCGCGAGAACCAGGCGCTGCAGGCCGCGGAAGGCGCGGACATTCTCTTCCTGAAGCCGGACGAGCTGAAAAGCCGTTTCCCCTGGCTCAACGTGGAGGATCTCGCGGCCGGCACCTGGGGCCGCTCGGGCGAGGGCTGGTTCGACGGCTGGGGACTCCTGCAGGCTTTCCGCAAGAAGGCGCGTTCGCTCGGTGCCGAATATGTGAAGGGCGAAGTCGCGGAAGTGGAGCGCGAGGGCCACCGCGTCGTCGCCGTGCGCTTGAAGGACGGCATGCGCATCGCCTGCGGCACGCTCATCAACTGCGCAGGCTCAGGTGGTGCTGCGCTCGCGGCGATGGCCGGCATCACGATTCCGGTACGGGCGAAGCGCCGCTACGTGTTCACCTTCTCGTGCAAGGAGCCGGTGGAGAACCTGCCGCTGCTCATCGACACCTCCGGCGCTTACGTGCGCCCGGAAGGCGAGGGCCACTTCATCTGCGGTGCGTCGCCGGAAGCGGATGTGGATCCCGATTGGTTCGACGAGGATCCCGCAAGCCAGGAGATCGACTTTTCCTTCTTCGAGGAATTCATCTGGCCCTCGCTCGCGCACCGCATTCCCGCCTTCGAGGCCATCAAGCCCGGTCGCGCCTGGTCGGGTCCCTACGACATGAGCCTGCTCGATCACAACGCCATCATCGGCAAGACGAACGAGATCGAGAACTTCTATCTCTGCAACGGCTTCTCGGGCCACGGCCTGCAGCAGGCTCCCGCTGTCGGCAGGGGCCTGTCGGAGCTCATTGTCCACGGCGGCTATCGTACGCTCGATCTCTCAGAGCTCGGCTATGAGCGCGTCCTGGCGAACCGTCCGCTCCTCGAGCGCAACGTGATCTGAGGGCGTCTGACGAAACTGTCTTGAGCCTCATCCTGAGGAGGATTGCGCAAGCAATCCGTCTCGAAGGATAAGGCGTCTCCAGTGCTTTCTGGACCCTCCTTCGAGACGCCTGCTGCGCAGGCTCCTCAGGATGAGGAGGTAGAAGCTCTAAACCCCGCCCTCATCGAACGTGCGATAGGCCCAGATCCGGCCGCCGCGGTTCATGTGCCGCTGCATCAGGCCGGGCTGATCCGGTGACGGCTGGGAGGCGACGGCGAGTTCGTTCACGCCCTCCCGGTCCGCCCTTTCGTCACTGCGGCGCGCGCCCGTTCCCGTCGTGGTCTGTGCGCCTGCGTTCGGCTGGCCGGTCTCGCCCGTGCGCAGATCGGCGGTGCCGAGATCGTCCGAACCCTCCGCCATCAGGCCCATGCCGGGAAGCGAGCCCGTATTGGTCTGGCCCGCCTGAGTGCCGCCGGTAATGCCCGCGGCCAGAGGCGCGCCCGGGTCGGCGCCACGCGCTTCTCCGGCCTTCAGCCATTCCCGGCTGCTGCTGTCGAGATCCACGGGGTCGAACATCTCCAGCACCCGCGCGGCTTCTTCCATGTCATTGCGATCGACCCGGGCTGCGATCATCGTGCAGCCGTTGTGCAGCCCCTGCTCGAAGACGCGCAGGTCCTCATGCGGCAGGTTCAGGTCGCGAAGGGCCTCGAGGGAATCGTCCCGGGCGGACAGGGCGCGGAAACCGGAAATCGAGGAAATCTCGCGGGCGTCCTCGGTGCCCACCGCCACGATCCGGTGTTGGGCAATTCCCATTTCCAGGAGCGCCTGAAGCGCCTGGCGGGCCTGGGCGGGGTCCCTGAAAAGGGCTGTGATCATCTGGGGCATGTGCTGCTTCCCTATGGATACTCTCTCAACGAAAAGCGCTTCCGGCCTGTTCCCATCCCCAGTTGTTAAGTCTTTTCAATGAAAAGGGCTTCCATTTTGAAGCCGGCTATGATTGTCATGGATGTGTCATTAAAACGTCATCCAGCTTTCGCGCGAGGATGGTGAACGACAATAACATCCCCGAGGGGATGGTATGGGAGAGATGAATATGATGAAGAAGTCCCTTCTCGGCGCCTTGGCCTTCGGTCTCGCGACGAGCACTTCCGCTTTTGCTCAGACGGAAATCCAGTGGTGGCACGCCATGACGGGCGCCAACAATGAGGTCGTTAACCGTCTCGCCGAAGAGTTCAACAACTCGCAGAAAGACTACAAGGTCGTCGTCAGCTACAAGGGTCAGTACGCCGACACCCTGAACGCCGGTATCGCCGCGTTCCGCGCGGGCAACGCTCCGCACATCCTGCAGGTCTTCGAAGTCGGCACCGCGACCATGATGGGCGCGAAGGGCGCGATCAAGCCGGTCTACCAGATGATGGCGGAAGCCGGCGAGAAGTTCGATCCGAAGTCCTATCTGCCTGCGATCACCGGTTACTACTCGACCGCCAAGGGCGAGATGCTCTCCTTCCCCTTCAACTCCTCTTCGATGGTCATGTGGATCAACAAGGACGAGCTGAAGAAGGCCGGTGTGAACGAGATTCCGAAGACCTGGCCCGACGTGTTCGCCGCTGCCAAGAAGCTCAAGGCTGCCGGCCACGACACCTGCGGCTTCTCGAACGCCTGGGCTTCGTGGGCCAATATCGAGCAGTTCTCGGCCTGGCACAACCTGCCGATGGCCACCAAGGCCAACGGCCTCGATGGTTTCGATACGGAGATGAAGTTCAACTCTCCGACGCACGTGAAGCACCTGCAGAACCTCGTCGACCTGCAGAAGGACAAGACCTACGACTATTCGGGCCGCGACTCGAAGAGCGAAGGCCGCTTCACCTCCGGCGAATGCGCGATCTTCCTCACCTCCTCGGGCTTCTACGGCAACGTGAAGGCCAACGCGAAGTTCGACTTCACTTCCGTGCCGATGCCGTATTATCCGGACGTCCAGGGCGCTCCGCAGAACTCCATCATCGGCGGCGCTTCGCTGTGGGTCATGGGCGGCAAGTCGGCCAACGAGTACAAGGGCGTTGCCAAGTTCTTCGCCTTCCTGTCGGACACCGACCGTCAGGCGAAACTGCACCAGGAATCGGGTTATCTGCCGATCACGAAGGCTGCCTACGAGAAGACCAAGGCTTCGGGCTTCTATGAGAAGAACCCGGTCCTTGAGACGCCTCTGAAGGAGCTGACCAACAAGGAGCCGACCGAGAACTCCCGCGGTCTGCGCTTCGGCAACATGGTCCAAATCCGCGACGTGATCTCCGAGGAGATCGAGGCGGCTCTCGCCGGTCAGAAGCCTGCCAAGGACGCTCTGGACGCCGCGGTTTCCCGCAGCAACCAGATCCTGCGTCAGTTCGAGCGCACCGTTCGCTAAGCCCGACTGACTCAAAAGACTTTTCATCCCGGGCAGCCGAAAGCTTCCCGGGATGATCTTATAGATAACCTCGCAGACCGGTTGATGCCGTCCTCTGCACCATCACCGGACAACCGTAAGCGCGATGGAAAAACGAGCTCATTTCTCAGGGTGGATGCTGCCTCTGCTGCTGATCCTTCCGCAGATGGCGATCACCATCATTTTCTTCTACCTGCCGGCCTCGCAGGCCATCTGGCAATCCTTCCTGCGGGAAGATGCCTTCGGTCTCGCTTCCGAGTTCGTCGGCTTTGAAAACTATGTCGCAGTGTTCGAGCAGCCCGAATATTACCGGGCGATGGTCACGACCGTGATCTTCTCGACGCTGGTGGCCTTCTTCTCGCTCTCCGTCGCTCTTCTTCTCGCCACGCAGGCCGACAAGAACCTGCGTGGTGGACATGCCTTCAAGACGTTGCTGATCTGGCCCTATGCGGTGGCTCCGGCCATCGCGGGCGTGTTGTGGATCTTCATGTTCCATCCGACGCTCGGCACTCTGGCGCGCCCGATCCGCGCGGTCGGCATCGACTGGAATCCGATGCTCAACGGCAATCATGCCATGATCCTGCTGGTGCTCTCCGCCACCTGGAAGCATATCAGCTACAACTTCCTCTTCTTCCTCGCAGGCTTGCAGGCGATCCCGAAGAGCGTGATCGAGGCAGGTGCCATCGACGGCGCCGGTCCCTTGCGTCGTTTCTGGACGATCATCTTTCCGCTTCTGTCGCCCACCACCTTCTTCCTTCTTGTCGTCACGGTCGTCTACGTGTTCTTCGAGACGTTCGGCATCATCGATGCCGTGACGGGCGGCGGCCCGGCCGGTCAGACCACGACCCTGGTCTATAAGGTTTATGCGGATGGCCGCCTTGGCGGCGATCTCGGCGGTTCGGCCGCGCAATCGGTGATCCTCATGGTCATCGTGATCGCGCTCACGGCCATCCAGTTCCGCTATGTCGAACGCAAGGTGCAGTACTGATGGTCGAGAATCGTCCCTTTAGAGACTTCATGGCCTATCTGACGCTCGTCGTCGGCGTCGTCGTCGTGGCCTTTCCGGTCTATCTCGCGATCATGGCCTCGACCTTCGACGCCGCCACCATCATCAACGGCAACATGCCGCTGATTCCGGGCGATCAGGCGGCCGAGAACTACACCCGCACGCTTTTCTATGGCGGTAAGGCAGCCCGCGAGCCCGTGATGGACATGATGATCAACTCGATGATCATGGCGATGGGCATTGCGCTCGGTAAGATCCTGATCTCGATCCTGTCGGCCTATGCGGTGGTCTATTTCAAGTTCCCGTTCCGCAAGACGGCCTTCTGGATCATCTTCATCACGCTGATGCTGCCTGTCGAAGTGCGCATCTACCCGACCTACAAGATCGTCGCCGACTTGGGATTGCTAGATACCTATACGGGTCTCGTCCTGCCGCTGATCGCATCCGCGACCGGCACGCTCCTCTTCCGTCAGTTCTTCATGACGGTTCCTGATGAGCTTCTGGAAGCTTCCAAGATCGACGGCGCGGGCGCGTTCCGCTTTTTCAAGGACACGCTCCTTCCCCTCTCCATGACGACGGTCGCGGCGCTCTTCGTGATCCAGTTCATCTACGGGTGGAATCAGTATCTCTGGCCGTTGCTGATCACGACCAAGAGCTCGATGCAGACCATCGTCATCGGCATCAAGAAGATGATCACGACCACGGACGCGCTCACCGAATGGCAGATCGCGATGACCACGGCCGTGCTCGCGATGGTGCCGCCCGTGCTGGTCGTCATCTTCATGCAGCGGCTCTTCGTGAAGGGTCTCGTCGAAACGGAAAAGTGACGCGCGACTTTCGCGCGTCGCCCTTCGTGCCGCGGCGGGAGGGGCTCACAAAGAATATCGGAATTTTCCAGCCTGGCGCTCTTCTCGAGCACCGGCTGACGTGAAAAGGAATGAACCAATGGCAGGGGTTACGCTCGATACCGTTCGAAAGATCTATGCGGGCAATGTGGAAGCTGTGAAAGGTGTATCGCTCGACATTGAGGACGGCTCCTTCTGCGTACTCGTCGGCCCGTCGGGCTGCGGCAAGTCCACCCTTCTTCGCATGATCGCGGGCCTGGAGACGATCTCCGGCGGCGACATCAGGATCGGCGACCGCGTCGTGAACCAAGTGGAGCCGGCCGATCGCGACATCGCGATGGTGTTCCAGAACTACGCGCTCTATCCGCACATGAGCGTCTACGACAACATGGCCTATGGCCTGCGCAATCGTAAGACGCCGAAGGACGAAATCGAGAAGCGCGTGAAGGAAGCCGCCCGCATCCTCGCCATCGAGCCGTTCCTCGACCGGAAGCCGCGCGCCCTCTCGGGCGGCCAGCGCCAGCGCGTCGCCATGGGCCGTGCCATCGTGCGCAAGCCGCAGGTCTTCCTCTTCGACGAGCCGCTCTCCAACCTCGACGCCAAGCTGCGCGTGCAGATGCGCGTGGAGATCAAGCGCCTGCAGAAGGCGCTCGGCGTGACCTCGATCTACGTGACGCACGATCAGGTCGAGGCCATGACGCTGTCCGACAAGCTCGTGGTGATGTCCGGCGGCCAGATCGAGCAGGTGGGTTCCCCCTCGGAGGTCTATCGCCGTCCCGAGACGCGCTTCGTCGCCACCTTCATCGGCTCCCCGCCCATGAACATCCTGCCGGGCCAAGTGGAGGGCCCCGGCCGCGTGTCGGTCGGGGGGCAGTCCATCGTCGTCACCGATATGCGCGAAGGCCTCGCTCCGGGTTCGGCCATCGAAGTGGGCCTGCGTCCCGAGGACGTGCAGGCGGGCGGCGCCGCCGGTTCCAGCAGCCTCAGCATGGATGTGGATTTTGTCGAGGAGCTTGGTGCGACCCAGCTCTTCCATGGCAAGGTCGCCGGCACGGAATTCGTGGTGCAGGCCTCCACAGGCCAGATTCCGGCGGAAACCCGCAAGCTGACCCTGTCCATCGACCCGGCGAACGTCCATCTTTTCGATCCGCAGACCACGAAGCGCCTGGGCCGGATCTGAGAAAGACAACACGATCGCAGAACAACGTCATGGCCGGGCTTGACCCGGCCATCCACGTCTTTGAAACCACTCTGCATCAGAGACGTGGATCCCCGGCACAAGGCCGGGGATGACGAGGATCTTGTTGAACGTCTCACCCGGTCAGCCCCAACCCGGTCCTCCCCCGCAAGGGAAGGGAGAAGCCTTGCCCTGTAACGGCTGTTGCGCGTTCAAGGCTGCCCCATTATCCCTTTAGGGAGAACATGAGGGATAGCGATGACGGTCAAGCTCGATGGAGCGACGCTCCAGATTCAGGATGTGGTGCGCGTGGCACGGCCCGATGCCCAGGGACGCTTTGCGCAAGCGGAGCTGACGCCCGAGGCGCGGGAGCGGATTGCGGCGACGAGGGCCTATATCGACCGCACCTGGATGCATGACGACGCGCCGCTCATGTATGCCTTCAACACCGGCGTCGGCCTGTTCAAGGATCAGCGCGTTCTGGTCGCCGACATGGCGGCCTATCAGCAGAAGACCGTGTATGCCCACGCCACCGGAATCGGCGAGCCTTTCGCGGAGGACGTCACGCGCGCCATGATGCTGCTGCGCGCCAATGCCTTCGCGTCGAACTATTCCGGCCCGCGCGTCGAGCTGGTCGAGCGTCTGCTCGCTTTCCTCAACGCAGGCTTGCACCCGGTCATTCCGCAAAAGGGTTCCGTTGGCGCTTCCGGCGATCTCGCGCCGCTCGCCCACATGGCCGGCGCCGTCTGCGGCTTCGAAGAGGCTCACATGGTCTATCAAGGCCGCGTGATGCCAGCGCGCGAGGCGATCCGCGCGGCAGGCTTCGAGCCCGATTTCGAGCTTGGTGCGAAGGATGCGTCCGCGCTCATCAACGGCTCCACGACATCGCTTGCGCTCGCCTCTCTCGCCACCAGCGATGCGCGCCGTATTCTGAAGCATGCAGACATTGCCATGTGCCTGTCGCTCGAAGCCATGCGCGGCGAGCTTGCGGCCTTCGATCCGCGCGTGCACAAGGCGCGTCCGCACCCTGGCCAGGCGCGCGTGGCGCGCAATCTGCTGCGCATTCTCGAAGACTCGAAGCGTTGTTCGCAAGCCGCACGCGACATCGTCTTCCCCGACGAGCCGCGCCAGCCCGGAACGCCCGCTGCTCCCCGTGTGCAGGATGTGTATTCCCTGCGTTGCACGCCGCAGGTTCACGGACCGGCCGTCGAGGCGGTGGAATATGTGGAGCGCATCGTCGGCACGGAGATGAACTCCGCCACAGACAACCCGCTCATCTTCGACGATGGCCAGGGCGGCTACGTGTCGATCTCCGGCGGTCACTTCCATGGGCAGTACATGGCGCAGGCCATGGATTTCCTCGGCATTGCCATGGCCGATCTCGGCGCCATTTCCGAGCGCCGCCTCGCGCGTCTCATCGATCCCACCATGTCCTACGGCCTGCCGCGCAATCTGCTGGCGGGCAAGCGCGGATTGAACACGGGCTTTGCGACCGTGCAATGTTCCATGTCGGCCCTGGTGATGGAAAACCGCGGTCTTGCCACGCCGGGCTCGGTGGATTCCATCCCCGGCAAGTCCAACGCGGAGGATCACGTCTCCAACTCCACCTGGTGCGGGCGCAAAGCGCGCATCATCATGGAGAACGTGGAACAGATCGTGGCCGGCGAATTGCTGATGGCGGCACAGGCCCTCACGCTCGTGGAGCCGCTCGCCAAGGATCATCCGCTGGGCAAAGGCTCGCGCGCCGCAATGGAAGCGATCCGCGCCGTCATCCCACCGGCATTGGACGGCGATCGCTGGTACGCGACCGAGATGCGCCAGGCGCTCGACCTCGTGCGCTCCGGCGCCGTTGTGGAGGCGGTCGAGAGTGCTGTTGGAGTCTTGGAATAGGAAAGGGCCCGGAATGATCCGAGCCCTTGCGATATCCGACGTTCCTGGATCAGCGGCAACGACGCACGTTGCGCACGATCACATTGCCGTTCGGGCGATAAACCCGCTCCTGGACGACGCGGCAGCGCCGATCCCTGAGCTGCCAGGCAGGTACGCCGCAGCGCCGGACGGTGCGATAGACGACGCGACCGTTCGGACGCACCGTGCGCACGCGGCGGGTGACGCAGGCCACGTTCTCGACAAGGGAGGGCGCTTCGATCTGCTGCGGACTGAAACGGGCCTGCGCTTCCGGGGCGGAGGCAAGAAGGCCGGCGCTGAAGACAACGGCGATGGCAGGGATGATGTACGCTCGCATGATCCTATCTTTCGTTGCAAAGGGACAAACGACAACTTCAATGTCTAAGCCATGGTTCCTGAAACAAGGATGAACCGCATGCAGCCGCGCGTTACCGTCAACCATGTCCGGTCTGCCGATGGACCCGAATTGGTCTCCGCCAATCTCGCAAGCCTCGCGCTGCATGGACCATGGGTATCGCCCTGCCGCGATCTCGCAAGTTTCCAGGGCTATCTCTCCCGCTGCGATGGAGACAGGTCCATGGGATTCATCGCGCGCGAGCGCGCAAGCAACAGGATCGTCGGCGTGATCAACCTGAGCGAGATCGTGCGCGGCTTCTTCCTGAATGCCTATATGGGCTATTACGCCGTTGCGGGCATGAATGGACGCGGCCTGATGAGCGAGGCTGTCGGCCTCGTGGTGACCCATGCCTTCAACGAACTCGGGCTCCATCGCCTGGAAGCCAACATCCAACCCGGCAACGAGCCGTCACGCGCGCTCGTGAAGCGTCTCGGCTTCCGGCAGGAGGGCTACTCGCCGCGTTATCTCAAGATCGATGGCGAATGGCGCGATCACGAGCGTTGGGCCATCCTCTCCGAGGATTGGCGCGGCTAAAATGGATCAGCAGCGAGCTTCTTCTGCAGGAAGAATCGGCTCGAGCCTTTCGGAAAATCCTTGAGTTCGCCGAAGCGCTCGTACCCAAGCCGCTCGTAGAGAGCGAGAGCCTCGGAATTGAGCGTGTCGAGCCACGCGGAATGGCAACCGCGCTCGACGGCCTCTTCCTCCGCCATGGCGATCAGGTTGCGCGCGATCCCTTGCTTGCGCAGGCTCTCCGGCACGAAGATCAACTCGATCGTCAACCATTCCCAACTGGTGTGAGCCCATAAGCCGCCGACGATGGTCTTGGAGTCGACGGCGCGGATGACCACGGCCAGATCCTCCGTCTTCAGATCCGGCATGAAAGCGTTGCGATTGAAGTCGGTGAGGCCGTTGCGAATGATCTGGCGGACGATGGAGTGCGGCTTCGGGAGAAGCTCGAGATGGAAGTTCAAGCAACGATCCTTTTGACGGCCTGCAACAGGACGCGGGCCGCCGTGTCCGCATCCTCGACCGTGATCGATTCGGCCGGGTTATGGCTGATACCGCCCTTGCACCGCACGAACAGCATGGCGGCAGGGCACAGATTGGCGATGGCCACCGCATCGTGCCCCGCGCCTGAGGCAAGGCGCATCGGCTCGATCATTGAGCTTTTCACGGCTTCCTCCAACTGCGCCATGAGATCCTCGTCCATGGGTGTCGCAGGCGATTCCATGAAGGGTTCGATCGTGAAGGAGACGCCGCGCCGCTGAGCGGCGGCTTCGCACTCGGTGAGGATGTCCTGCACCATGGCATGGCGCACCGCATCGTCGGGCGCGCGGGCATCGAGCGTGAAATCGACGCGTGCCGGAATGACGTTGATCGCACCGGGCTGAACCTGGGCCACGCCCACGGTCGCGACCGTGTCGCTACGCTTGGAGCTTGCGCGCTCCACGATGCCGATCATCTCGGCAACGGCCGCCAGCGCATCGCGGCGCATAGTCATCGGCACCGTGCCCGCGTGTCCGGCCTCGCCGATCACGGAGGCGCGGGCGCGAGTAATGCCGTTGATGGCAGAGACGATGCCGACGGGAAGGTTGCGCGCCTCGAGCTGCGGGCCCTGTTCGATATGCACCTCGAGATAGCCACGATAACGCGCCGGGTCCCGCGCCAGGGCTGCAATGCCGAGAGGGTCGCCGCCGAATTCGAGCAGCGCGTCGCGCAAGCTGATGCCATCCGCATCCTTGCCGTCGAGCCAGGCAGGATCGTAGCGTCCTGCAAGCGCATAGGACGTGGAGAGATTGGTGGGAAAGCGGACATTCTCCTCGTCCCCGAAGGCCACGACTTCGATGGGGCAGGAGGGTGTGATGCCTTCGGCCTTCAGGGCTTCGGCCACGACGATGCCGAGCACGACGCCGAGATTGCCGTCATAGCGGCCGGCATCCACGACAGTGTCGATATGGGAGCCGATGAGGAGGGCAGGGGCTTCGGGATCGGCGCCCTCCAGGCGGCCCACCACGGAACCGAGCGCGTCGATATGGGCCTTGAGCCCGGCTTCGCGCATGAAGTCCAGCGTCGTATCGGCTGCGGCGCGATGGGCCGGCGAGAGGTAGAGGCGCGTCAGGCACCCATACTCGTCCGTATGCTGGGCCAGATCCTCAATCATCGCCATCACGCGGCGGCCGAGGGTGAGATCGTCTTGGTTTGTCATAGGGACAGAGTTTCAGGAACGGGCCTGCTCCGCAAGAGGCGGGCAGGTTGAAGTCGCCCCGAGCATGAGCTGAAAGTCTCTGCCTTCACGCTGAGAGCCTGACTCGCCAATCGCACCGACCTATTCCCTCCCCGCAAGGGGGAGGGGTAGGGGTAGGGGTGGGGGTGGAACGACCGGGTGAGCGATTGAACACGATCAATGCTCGTCATCCCCGGCCTTTGCCGGGGATCCACGTCTTTGATCCGTTGTGGTTCCCAAGACGTGGATGGCCGGGCCAAGCCCGGCCATGACGCTGTAGGGCGGTCGTGTTTTCTGGATGACGCGCAGTGCTCCGACTTTGCGCCCCCATCCCTATCCCTCCCCGCAAAGGGGAGGGAACACACGCCACGGCTTGATGGCCGGCCTCTGAGGAGGTCGACACTGGGGGAAACAGGTTAAGCCGCGACGCCCAGCTTCTTCTGAAGGCTGGTGGACGACGTCGTGTATTGGAAGAGAAGCTTCTTCTCAGGATAGACGTAGCGGTGCACCTTCTGGGCCGCGAGCGCACCCTCGTGGAAGCCGGAGAGGATCAGCTTGAGCTTGCCCGGATAGGTGTTGATGTCGCCGATGGCGAAGATGCCGGGAACGTTGGTCTCGAACTTCTCCGTATCGACGGGGATCAGGTTCTCGTGGAGGTTCAGGCCCCAATCGGCGATAGGGCCGAGCTTCATGGTGAGCCCGAAGAAGGGCAGCATCACGTCGCAATCCACCGTGAGCTCGGAACCGTCGTCCTTGCGGATCACGGCGCCTTCGAGAACGGGAGCTTCGCCCTTCAATGCGCTGACCTGGCCGAGATGCAGATCCATCTCGCCGGAGGCGACGAGCGAGCGCATCTTCTCCACGGTGTGCGGGGCGGCGCGGAAGGCGTCGCGGCGGTGGAGGAGCGTGAGGCGCTTGGCGATGGGCTGCAGGTTCACGGTCCAGTCGAGGGCGGAATCGCCGCCGCCGACGATCAGCACCTTCTTGTTGCGGAACATCTGCATGTGTCGCACGGCATAGAAGACGCCGGTGCCCTCATAGGCCTCGATATTGTCGATCGGCGGCTTCTTGGGCTGGAACGAACCGCCACCCGCCGCGATGATCACCGCCTTGCACTCGAAGGTCGTGTCGTTCTCGGAGGTCTTCACGCGGAACCGCGGAGCCTCAGGCGTGCCGATGGATTCCAGGCTCTCCACCATCTCGTTGAAGTGGAAGGTGGGGTGGAACGGCTCGATCTGAGCCATCAGATTGTCCACAAGCCCCTGGCCCGTGACCATCGGAAAGCCCGGAATGTCGTAGATCGGCTTTTCCGGATAAAGCTCGGCGCATTGGCCGCCCACCTTCGGCAGGATGTCGATCAGATGGCATTTGATGTCGAGGAGCCCCAGTTCGAACACGGCGAACAGGCCCACGGGCCCGGCACCGATGATGACGACGTCCGTTTCGATATGGTCGGTCATAAACAGGCTCCTTCGAGAGACCGTTTCGAAGAGCACGGTCTCATGGTCTTGGCAATGCGGCAGGGATGACGGTTTAGCCGCCCGTTGGGGCGAGGGTGACCTCCAGGCCGTCGAGTTCAGGGGTCCAAATGATCTGGCAGGACAGGCGGGAACTGGGCTTCGTCACCACCGTGTCGAGCTGGTCCTCTTCCTCCTCGGTCGGTGGATAGAGCTTGTCCAGCCATTTCTCGTCCACGAAGACATGGCAGGTCGCGCACTCACAGGCCCCGCCACACAGGCCTTCGATGGGCAGGCCCCAATCCCGGATGATTTCCATCACCCGCCAACCCTCGATGGCCTCGAGGGTATGGCGCTGGCCGGCCCGGTCGGTCACATGGATGACGCCCATTGAAGCGGGAATTCCTTAGCATAAAGTCAGGGGAATGGCGCGGGAGCCCGCGCCGTTTGGGCTGGATATCGACTTTTCGGCCCGTCGCGTCAATGGTTTAAGGGCTACGTTTGTTTCCGTAGCTGGGCCATTGCTAGATCCCGAGTGTCTCCGCCCTCAAGGTCTCATTGGTCATGAGCTCGTCGATGGAGCCCAGGAAACGCATTTCGCCGCGCTCGATCACGATGGTGCGGTCGCTGATGCCGGCCGCGAAGGCCCAGTTCTGCTCGGAAAGGAGCACGGCGACGCCCTCGGCCTTCATGGCCCGGATCGCCTCGGCCATCATCTGCACGATCACGGGGGCGATCCCCTCGGACGGCTCGTCGAGCAGGATGGCATCCGGGTTGCCCATGAGGGTGCGGGCGATGGTGAGCATCTGCTGCTCGCCGCCGGACATCTGGTTGCCGCGCCGCCCTCGCATCTCGGCCAGGTTGGGGAAGAGCCGGAACAGCCGCTCCGGTGTCCAGGGGGAGCGGCCCGGACCCGCCGCCTTGCGGCCGACCTCCAGATTTTCCTCCACCGTCAGGTCGGTGAAGATGCGCCGATCCTCCGGAACGTAGCCCAGCCCCAAGCGGGCGATCTTGTAGGTGGGAAGGCGTGCGAGGGAGTGGCCCTTGAAGGTGGCCTTCTGGGCCGTTGCAGGCACAAGACCCATGATGGCCTTCAGGGTGGTCGTCTTGCCCGCCCCGTTGCGGCCGACCAGCGCCATCACCTCACCCGGATTGAGCGCGAAGGTCAGGCCGAACAGCACCTGGGCGCGACCATAGGAAGCGGTGAGATTCCAGATTTCGAGAAGCGGCTCGCTCATGCCGGGCTCACCCCTTTCGGCCTTTCCAGTGCATGGTCGTCGCCCAGATAGGCACGCCGCACGTCCTCGATCTGGCGGATTTCTTCGGGAGAGCCGGTGGCGATGATCCGCCCTCGCACGAGGACGATCACTCGCTCCGCATGGCCGAACACCACATCCATGTCATGCTCGGTGAAGAGAACGCCGATCCCCTTCGCATCCGCGATCTCGGCGGTCAGATCCATCAGAGCGGCTCTTTCCCGGGCCGCCATGCCGGCGGTAGGCTCATCCATCAGCAGGAGCTTCGGTTGCCCCGCCAGTGCGATGGCGAGTTCCACGCGCTTCACATCGCCATAGGCCAGCGCCGAGCAGGGATGATCGGCGGATTCCGTCATGCCTACCTGCTCCAGCAGCGCAAGCGCCTCCTCACGATGGCGCATGCGTGCCGGAGCCCAGAGCGCGGTGCTTTCCCGGTTGTGGCTGACAAGGGCCATCTGCACGTTCTCGGCCACGCTCATCGAGAGAAAAGTCTGCGCCACCTGGAAGGTGCGCCCGACGCCGAGACGAAAACGCTTTTGCGGCGAGGCGGGCGTGATGTTCTTCTCATCGAGCAGTACCGCACCATGATCGGGACGCAGCTGTCCGCCGAGCATGTTGAAGACGGTGGATTTCCCGGCACCGTTTGGCCCGATGATGGCAAGCATCTCGCCCCGTTCAAGGGTGAAGCTCACATCCCGCGCCGCCGCCACGCCGCCGAAGGATTTGCTCAAGTCCTGTACGGAGAGAAGCGTCATGCCTGTTCCTCCCGCCATGCACGGACGGTGCCTACGAGCCCGCGCGGGAAGATGAGCACGATGACGATGATGCTCAGGCCAAGCACCAGACGCCACAGGGACGTGAGCGGCATGATCTGGTCGCGCAGCACATGCAGAACACCGGCACCCACGAGCGGGCCGGTGACGGTCTGGATGCCGCCGATGAGGAGCATCGTCAGGGCATCGACGGATGTCGGAATCCCGAGCAGGGTCGGATCCACAGAGCCGCGAGAGAAGGCGTAAATGCCGCCGGCGAGACCAGCGGCTGCACCTGAGATCGTGAAAGCCAGCCATCGATTCTGGCGAATCTTCAGGCCGATGGCTTCGGCCCGAGCTTCAGAATCTCTCGCAGCCCGTAGCGAATAGCCGAACGGCGCGTCGATGATGCGCATCAACAGCAGAACGGTCGCTGCAGTGATGACAAGCGTGAAGAGGTAATAGGGCACTTGGCCGCTGAGCCGCGCTGAAGGCCACACGCCGACGATGCCGTTATCGCCTCCGGTGATATCGACCCACTGGAAGGCGACGGCGAAGATGATCTGCGCAGCGGCAAGCGTCATCATGGCGAGATAGATGCCCGACAGTCGCACCACGAAAGCGCCGATGATCAGTGCTCCAACGGCCGCGAGGAGAAGCCCGGCAGGAAGTGCAGCCTCCATCGGTACTGCGAACCACTTCACGGCAAGCGCTGCACCATAAGCCCCTAATCCGAAGAAAGCGGCATGGCCGAAGCTTACGACACCGCTGATGCCGATGAGAAGCTGCAGACTGAAGGCGAAGAGCGCGAAGATCAGGATTTCGGTGGCAACCTTGAGCACATAGGCATCGCCGATGAGCGGGAGGCTCGCGAGGGTGCCGATGACGGCCACCAATCCGAGGGGAGCATAGAGCGAGCGCTTATGGCTTGAGATGCCCACCGCATGCGTGCCGCCGATCACTTCAGGACGTCCGAAGAAACCATAGGGCCGAACGGCAAGCACGACGGCCATGAGCAGGAAGACGACGACAAGCGTGCTCTTCGGAAAGATGAGGATGCCGAAGGCCTGCAGCTGCCCGATGATCAGCGCTGCCAGAAATGCACCAGGCACGCTGCCCATGCCGCCGACGACGGTGACGACAAAGGCTTCGGCAATGATCGAGAGATCCATGCCCGCATGGGCCGAGACGCGTGGAATCTGGAGTGCGCCGCCGAGACCTGCGAGAAAGGCGCCGAGGAACAGCGTCCCCGTGAAGAGCAGCGCCTGGTTCACGCCAAGCGCCGCGATCATCTCCCGATCCTGCGTGGCCGCGCGCACCAGAACGCCAAAGCGGGTCTTGCGCAGGAGCAGCCACACAAGCGCGAGCACGATGGGGCCGGCCGCGATGAGCACGAGTTCGTAAGACGGAAAACGCCGGCCGAGAATTTCGACCGGCGCGCGCAGGCCTGGAGCACGGGGGCCGAGAATGTCCTCGGGGCCGAAGATCAGGATCGTGAGGTCCTGCACCACCAGCACGACGCCGAAGGTGGCGAGCAGCTGAAAGAGTTCCGGCGCACCGTAGATGCGGCGCAGGAGCAGAACTTCGATCAGCACGCCGATCAGGCCGACGATGATGGCGGAGGCGAGAATGCCGGCCCAGAACGTCGTCGGACCGAAGGAGAGTTCAAGCAGCCGCGGCACGAGCGTCGCGGCCGTATAGGCGCCGATCATGTAGAGCGAGCCGTGCGCGAAGTTCACGATCCGCGTGACGCCGAAAACGAGCGTGAGGCCGCAGGCGGTGATGAAGAGCGACGAGGCGCTGGAGAGCCCATTGAGAGCCTGAATGGCGAGGAAGGAATAATCCATTGTCCTATCCTCTCAACGGGCGTCGATTGCGCGCTCTGCCGTCAACCCATCAATCCTTCCGAACCGCCTTCACCTCGGCTTCTGTCGGCATGAACGACGTGCCGTCCTTGTAGGTCCAATCCTTCATGCCGCCATTAGCGCCTTTCAGCACAAGCTTGCCGACCCAGGCGCCCATGGTGGATTGATTGTCCAGCCCACGCATGGTGACGGGGCCGATCACGGTGTCGAACTTCGCATCTTCCAGCGCCTTGATCAGCGCTTCGGTTTCGACGGAGCCCGCACGCTCGATGGTGTCGCGGATCATGTAGACGACCATGTAGCCGAGCAGGGAACCCAAGCGCGGCGTGTCGTTGAACTTCGCGCGGTAGGCATCGATGAAGGCCTTGTGCTTGGAATCGGTGATCTCGTCCCAGGGATAGCCCGTCACCGTCCAGCCTTCCGGCACCTCGTCCTTCAGCGGCAGAAGCCATTCGGGCTCGCCGGTCAGCAGCGAGAGAACCGTGGCGCCCTCGAAAAGGCCGCGCGTGTTGCCCTCGCGCACGAACTGCGTGAGGTCGGGTCCGAAGAGCACGTTGAAGATGCCGTCGGGCTTGGCCTGCTCCAGCGCGGAGACGGTGGCACCCGCCTCGATCTTGCCGAGCGCCGGATACTGCTCGGCGACGATCTCGGCTCCGGGCACGCGCTCCTTGATGAGGCGTTTGAACACTTCCGCAGCCGACTGGCCGTATTCGTAATTCGGCGCAACGATCGCCCAGCGCTTCGCGCCTGAGGCCTTCGCCTGATCCACCAGCATGCCGACCTGCATGAAATTGCTGGGACGGATGCGGAAGGTGTACCGATTGCCCTGCGCCATGGTGATGGCGTCGGTCAGGGGCTCTGCGGCGATGTAGAGGATCTTCTTCTGGTTGGCGTAATCCGCCATGGCGACGCCGACATTCGACTGGAACGAACCGAAGAGCAGGGACACGCCCTCGCGGTTCACCAGCTCGTCCGCCACGCGCGTCGCATCGCCCGTGGTCGCGCCGTCGTCGCGGGAGACGATCTCGATTTTGCGGCCGAGCACGCCACCTTTGGCGTTGATCTCCTCCAGCGCCATCTGCCAGCCGCTGCGGTAAGGCATCGTAAAAGCGGCCCAGCGGGCGTAGGAATTGAGCTCACCGAGCTTGATCGGGGCCTGCTGCGCCTGGGCCGCCGGGCTTGCGAACGCGAGCGCCAGTCCAAGAGCCAGCCAGCGGGTCATCGATGCCTTCGTCATGATGCGGTTCCTGTTCCAGGGGTCGGCGTGGATGTAGGGCCATTCCGGGTCTGAAGAAAGCCTAAACTGCCAAGGTTCACGGATTCATACCTTGCTTGTTCCAGGGGAGGAATGACACATTCGCTGCCCTCGTTCCCTCAAGCCCTGTGATCCCATGCTTCTCGATACCGATCCCGCCCGCGCCTTCATGCCCTATCCCGCTGCCGCTGTGCCTCATGCCGCCAGCGGACCTCTCTCCGGGCTGACCTTCGCCGCCAAGGACCTGTTCGATGTCGCGGGCTATCCGACGAGCTGCGGATCGCCCCACATGCTGGCGATGTCCGGGATCAAGACCCGCACGGCACCGATCGTGCAAAGGCTTCTCGATGCCGGGGCGCGGCTCGTCGGCAAGACGATCACGGACGAGCTTGCCTTCTCCATGAGCGGCAAGAACGCCCATTTCGGCACCCCTGTGAACGGTGGCGCGCCGGATCGCATTCCCGGCGGCTCGTCCTCGGGCTCGGCGGCCGCCGTCTCCAACGGCCTCTGCGATTTCGCCCTCGGGACCGATACGGGCGGTTCCGTGCGTGCGCCGGCCAGCCATTGCGGCCTCTTCGGCATTCGCCCCACCCATGGCCGCGTAAGCCTGGAACTCTGCCACGATCTCGCACCCTCCTTCGACACCTGTGGGTATTTCACCCGCGACGGTGCGACTTTCGTGCGGGTGGGCGAGGTTATGCTCGGAACCGACAGCAATCCCCTGTCAGCCAGCCCAAGGATTCTCCTCGCCAGGGATGCCTTCGGCCTTTTGGGGCCAGAGGTGAAGGCGGCGCTCGAACCCGCCGTCCGCCGGGTCGAGGCGGTGCTTGGCACATCCGAGGATGTGACCGTCGCCACCGAAGGCTTCACCGCTCTCTATTGGGCCATGCGCTACATCCAGAGCCGGGAGGCCTGGGGCGTCGACGGGCCGATGATCGAGCGTTACCATCCGCCTCTGGGACCAGGCGTGGCGGACCGCTTCGAATTCTCCCGCGGCGTCACCGATGCCCAAGTGACCGAGGCACAGGTGATTCGCAGCGCCTTCCGGGCACGCTTCAGCGCTCTCCTGGCTCAGGACACGGTGCTGATTCTGCCGACCATGCCGGATGTGGCGCCGCTTCTCTCCGAAAGCGACGATGCGCTCAACGACTACCGCAACAACGCCCTGAACCTGCTCTGCCTGTCGGTGCTCTCCGGCCTGCCGCAGGTCTCGATCCCACTCGCTTCGCGCCTTGGCGCACCGTTCGGGCTGTCGATCATGGGGCCGGCGGGCTCGGATCTGAGCCTCGTGACCTTGGCCAAGCGAATTGCGGATGCTGGCCTAGCCTGATTGAACCGCGTCCGCCCCGTGCTCGTTACCGGCAGGTGCGGATGACGGCGGGCTGCCCGATTTGAATAGGGGACATCATGACCAATCCCATCGTTCACCCTCAGATGCCCCATGTAGTGGTGGCAAGCGCCTGCATGCTCGGCGAAGGGCCTGTGTGGGACGAGCGCTCCGACACCCTGTTATGGGTCGACATCAAGAACCCGGCCGTGTGGCGCTACCATCCGGAGACGAATGAGCATTCGCGCATCGCGGCGCCGGAGCGCATCGGCTTCATCGCGCTCACTCCCGATCCGGATATCGTGGTGGCCGGCTTCAAGTCAGGCCTTTCCCGTTTCAACCTGAAGACGGGCGAGGCCGAGCCCATCATTGCGCCCGAAGAAGATCTCCCCGGCAACCGCATCAACGACGGCCATGTGGGGCCGGACGGCGCGATCTATTTCGGCACCATGCATGATGAGGAGACGGATGAGAGCGGTTCCTTCTGGCGTTGGGATGGAAAGGAACTGAACCGGTTCCATTCCGGCTTCATCGTCACCAACGGCCCGGCCTTCAGTCATGACGGGCAGATTCTCTATGCCACCGATACGGTGAACGGCGTGATCTATGCCTTCGACGTGAGCGGAGGCCAGGTGGGCGAGCGGCGGCGCTTCGTGCGTTTCGAGGAAGGTTGGGGTCATCCCGACGGCATGGCCGTCGATGCGGAAGGCTATGTCTGGGCCTGCCACTGGGGTGGCTCGCGCATCACGCGCTTTGCCCCTGACGGATCGGTGGAGCGGACTGTGCCGGTGCCGACGGCGCAGGTCACGAAATGCGCCTTCGGCGGGCCGGATCTGACCACGCTCTACATCACCACCGCCGCCATCGGCCACGATCCCCATGTGGATCCTATGGCAGGCCATCTCTTCAAGGTCGAGACCGGCGGCATCCGAGGCTTGAAGACCAACATCTTCGAAGGGTGAGATCATGGCGATCGAACGGTTCGGCTCCGTCGATGGAGAGGATGTCCTGCAGATCACGTTGACCGGTCCCGACGGGATCGAGATGCGCGTGCTGACCTGGGGGGCCGTGATCCGCGACCTCGTCGTGCCGACGGGAAACGGACCGCAGAATGTGCTGCTGGGGCTGAACTCCATCGAGGATTACATCGCCTACTCACCCTATTTCGGAGCCATTGTGGGGCGCTATGCCAACCGCATCGGCGGGGCCCGGTTCACGCTGAACGATGAAACCTACAAGCTCGACGCGAATGAGGGAGCCAATCAGCTTCATGGCGGCTCCAGGGGCTTCGGCACGCGGCTCTGGAGCCTCGTCGGGCACGGTGAGTCCAGCGTCACCTTAAGCCTTGTCTCCCAAGACGGAGACATGGGGTATCCGGGGCGCCTGATCGCCACCTGCACCTACACCCTGCTGCCTTCTGCAACGGTCCGGATCGAATTGACGGCCATCACCGACCGTCCGACGCCGGTCAACCTCACCACGCATGGCTATTTCAATCTGGATGGCAGCGCTGACATTCTCTCCCATCACCTGATGCTCGCGGCCGATTACATCACGCCGACTCATCCCGATCTCATCCCCACAGGCGAAATCAGGCCCGTAGCGGACACGGCCTACGATTTCACCAGTCCAAGGCCCATCGGCGCCAAGTTGATCGATGACGACACCCTCTACGATACGAATTACGTGCTGCGCGGCCCTTATGGGTTACTCCGTCAGGCGGCAATCGTCAGATCTCCGAGGAATGGGCTGAGCATGGAGCTCTGGACGACCGAGCCAGGCGTCCAGTTCTATGCGGGGCATCTCATCAACATGCCCGTTTCAGGCCTTAACGGCGCGCAATATGGCCGTCATGCCGGCCTTTGCCTGGAGCCTCAGCGGTTTCCGGATAGCCCCAATAAAGCCCATTTTCCGTCGTCAATTCTCGATCCGGGGCAGGTTTCAGAGCAGGTCAGCGAGTTCAGGTTCTCGATCTAGTCGGGAACTTTGCCACAAGTTGGCCGTTTTTCCTGCAGCGTTGCGTTCCGTAAAAAACACCAACCAAGAAGGGAATGCTCCCTATGCCTGTGCTCGATGCGAAAGCCCTGGAGACCGATCCCAAGGGAATGGCTTTCCTCCTGAGCGTCCTGCGTCCAAGCCCTTCCGCTTCCACTCCTCAGCCCAAGGAAGTAACTCTGCCGAAAAGCCTGCCGCAAAATGTGCGGATGCATTTCCGCTTCACCCGCCGCATGAAACAGTTCCTTCCTACTTTGGTCTAGCAGGCGCTTTCGCGCCCGCTATTCGCACAAAGCCGCCAATCCGCGCTTGGCCAGAAGCGCGTCCGCCGTGGGCAGACGGCCCCGGAAGGCCGTATAGGCCTCCGCCGGGTCGCGCAGATTGCCGGCGGAATAGATGAAGCGCTTCAGCTTCTCCGCCATGTCCTTGTCGAAGGCGTCGCCCGTTTCTTCGAAAGCCATGAAGGCATCGGCATCCAGCACCTCCGACCAGAGATAGCTGTAATAGCCCGAGGAATAGCCGTCGCCCGCGAAGACATGGGTAAAATGCGGCGTGCGATGACGCATGATGATCTCGCGCGGCATGCCAATCTTCTCCAGAATCTCCTTCTCGAAGGCCGAGACATCGAGGCCCGTCACGTCCCTGCGGCGGTGAAGCTCGAGATCGACGAAGGCCGAGGCCAAGTATTCCACCGTGGCAAAGCCCTGATTGAAGTTCCGTGCAGCCATCAGGCGTTCGAGCAAATCCTCCGGAATCGGCTCGCCTGTCCGGTAATGGGTGGCATAGCGACGGAGGATATCTGCTTGCGACAGCCAGTGCTCGTAAAGCTGTGAGGGCAGCTCCACGAAATCGGTCGAAACGGCCGTGCCCGCGAGCAGCGGGTAGGTGACGTTGGAGAGAAGGCCATGCAGGCCATGGCCGAATTCGTGGAAGAGCGTGCGCGCATCGTCGAAGCTCAGGAGCGAGGGCTCGCCCGCGCCGCCTTTCGCGAAATTCATGACGTTCACGATGACGGGCCGCACGTCGCCCGTGAGCTTTTCCTGAGAACGGAAGGCGCTCATCCATGCGCCGCTGCGCTTGGATGAGCGGGCGAAATAATCGCCGATGAAGGTGCCGACGTGATTGCCGTTCGCATCCAGCACCTGCCAGGCGCGAATGTCCGGATGATACTTCGGAAAATCCTTCAGCTCCTGGAAGCTTAGACCGAAGAGCCGGTGCGCGGTCTCGAAGGAAGCCTCGATGATCCGGTCGAGCTGGAAGTAGGGCTTGATCGTTGCCTCATCGAGATTGTGGCGTGCCATCCGCACCTGATCCGCATAGAAGCGCCAGTCCCACGGCTCGATGGCGATGTTGTCGCCTTGAGATTGCGCCAGTGCCTGCAGGTCGTCGCGCTCCTCTTGCGCGCGGGCGCGAGCGGGCGCCCATACGTCGCTCAAGAGCTTCTGCACGGCATCCGGTGTCTTCGCCATGGTGTCGGAGAGCTTGAAATCGGCGAAAGTCTCATAGCCCAGGAGCTTCGCGCGCTCAACGCGCAAAGCCGCCATCTCGGCGATGATGGCCTTGTTGTCGGTGGCGTTGCCATTGTCGCCACGCGAGGCCCAGGCCTTGAAAGCCTGCTCGCGAAGGTCGCGGCGCTTGGAGAATTGCAGGAAGGGCTCGATGCTGGAGCGCGACAGGGTGATGACGTATTTGCCCCTCAACCCGCGCTCTTCTGCGGCTTGCGCTGCTGCTTCGCGCAGGAACGAGGGAAGACCTGCGAGATCCTCTTCGGTCCCGAGCACGAGCTGATAGGATTTCTCGTCCGCCAGGACATTCTGCGAGAACTGCGTGCCAAGGCTTGCCAGGCGCTCGGTGATGGCGGCCAGACGCTTCTTCTCCTCCGCTCCGAGCTTTGCGCCCGCGCGCACGAAAATGGTGTTGTAGCGGTCGAGGACGCGAGCCTGCTCCGCATCGAGACCAAGGCTCTCGCGCTTGTCGTAGAGAGCGGCGACGCGCTTGTAGAGCGCCTCGTTCATGAAAATGCTGTTGCGGTGCTTGGCGAGGAGCGGCGCCATCTCGCGCTCGATGGCCTGGATCGCCTCGTTGGTGTGCGAGCCTGCGAGATTGAAGAACACGCCGCCCACGCGCTTGAGGGTGGCACCGCTGCGTTCCAGAGCCTCGATGGTGTTGGCGAAGGTGGGTTCCTCCGTGCTCTCGGCAATCGTTGCGATTTCGGATTGCTGTTCCGCCAATGCTTGATCGAAGGCAGGCTTGTAATGCTCAGGAAGAATGCTCTCGAAGGGCGGAAGAGTGAAGGGTGTGTTCCAAGTGGAAAGAAGAGGATTGCTTGAGAGATTCGCGCTGGATGCCATTGCCGACATGCTCCGCTGAGAGTTCGTATTGATCGAGTTGTAGCGATCTTAACCGTCCATCGGAAGAGGCGCGGTGTCTGTCCCGGTCAGATGGCGGCGCAGGAAAGCGAGCGCCCGCTGCATGGCGTCCTTTTCCGCTGCTCCCCGGAAGCCGTGGCCCTGGCCCGGATAGACTTTCACCTCATGCGGCACGTTCTGCTGGCGGAGCAGCGCCTCAACCGCATAGGCGTTCGCCACCGGCACGATGGGATCGGCCGAGCCGTGCAGAACCAGGGTCGGCGGCAGGCGTGAGGTGGTAGCAATCGCTCCTTCAGGCAGCGGACCGAAATAGTTCACGAGCGTCTTCACGCGCGGGTCTATGGAAGAGACGGCGAGGCCGAGCGCCGCACCCAGCGAGATGCCGATGATGCCGATGCGGCCTGCATCCGCTCCAGGGTGGTTGGACGCAAAGGTCAGCGCATCCTGCACCGTGCTCATCCAGGGCATGAAGTTCTGGAACAGGGTGGCGAAGGAAGCCCGCCTTTCGCCCGTGCGATCCAGGTAATGGACAAGGTGAACCTGAAAGCCAGCTGCGGCCACGCCCCGAGCACCCTGGCGATACCCTGTGTTGTAGCTCAACCCATCTGCACCGTGCAGCATGAGCACGGCAGGGCGGGCTGCGTCGCCTGCAGCCTGAAAGGTTTCGACGGCAATGGTCTTGCCGCTGCTCGTGAAGGTGTTGCGTTTTTCCGTCACCGGCATCTTTGGGACTTGATCCTGTTGGGCATGGAGAGAGGAAGAGGCGGCAAGAGCCGCACCGACCAGAAGACTGCCTCTCGTGAGCGACATGGGCTGAAGTTCACAGGAATAAACGTGGGATAGGATTGAAATGGGGACGGGTAGCCTCGGTCCCAGATGGCAAAAGGTCTCAAGTTTGCCTCAGGCGGAACGGCCAAGGATCGTTTTGCGGGGTCCATACGTTGGTTGCTGACCGGCGAGATGTCCTCGCTGCCAGCAGAGACCGAACAACGATGCCTCCTGCCCGCTTGCCCGTTCCGCCGCCCTCAGAGACGGAGATTCAGCCTCCCCGCGTTCCGGGCCTGTCCGGATTGCTGACCCTGGCCGTGGGCGTGGTCGTGCTGGCAGCGCTCTATGTGGGGCAGGATGTCTTCCTGCCCGTGGTGCTCGCGATCCTGCTCGCCTTCGTGCTCGCCCCCTTCGTCGACCTGATGCGCAGATGGCATCTGGGCCGCGTCACGTCGGTCATCATCGCGGTGCTCGTGACTTTGGGGATCATCGTTTCTCTCGGCGGCCTCATCGGGTTCCAACTGGCAGGCCTTGCCTCGGACATTCCGCGCTATCAGACCACGATCGAGAGAAAGATCGGCTCCCTGCGGGAGGGAACGTTGGGCAAGATGCCGGCCATGCTCCGGGATTTCGGCCGTCGGTTCGACAAGGCCGTGGGAGAGCAGCCTGCGGAAGCACAGTCTCCTGCCTCGCCCAGCGCAGGAGCACCTGCGCCGGAAGAGCCGAAGCCGATGCCTGTGGAGGTGCATGAGCCGGAGCCGACGCCGGCGCAGGTCGCGCGCAATTTCCTGCTGCCCCTGCTCGAGCCTCTGGCGACCATGGGCATCGTGTTCGTGGTGCTGGTCTTCATTCTCATGCAGCGCGAGGATCTGCGTGACCGCATGATCCGCCTGTTCGGCTCAAGCGACCTGCATCGCACCACGGCGGCCATGGACGATGCCGCGCGACGCTTGAGCCGCTACTTCCTCACTCAGCTTGCGCTGAACGCGGCCTTCGGCCTGGTGGCGGGTATCGGCCTCTGGCTGATCGGCGTGCCGAGCCCGGCCCTGTGGGGCGTCTTCGCGGCGCTCATGCGCTTCGTGCCCTATATCGGCTCGTTCGTGGCCGCCGCCCCTCCGATCCTTCTCGCCGCCGCGGTCGATCCCGGCTGGTCCATGGCGATTTTGGCTGCGGCTTTGTTCGTGATCGGCGAGCCTGTCATGGGGCAGGTCGTGGAGCCCATTGTCTATGGGCAGAGCACCGGCCTGTCGCCTTTCGCCGTCGTTATCTCGGCGATCTTCTGGACGTGGCTCTGGGGTCCGGTGGGCCTCCTCATCGCGACGCCTCTCACCCTCTGCCTCGTGGTGCTCGGACGCCATGTGGAGCGGCTCGAATTTCTCGATGTGCTGCTTGGCGACAGGCCTGCTCTGACGCCGGCGGAAAATCTCTATCAGCGCATGCTCGCCGGCGACCCCGATGAGGCGCTGGACTCGGCGGAAGTCCTGCTGAAAGAGCGTTCACTCACTTCCTATTACGACGAGGTTGCACTCAAGGGGCTTCAACTTGCCGCCAATGACGCGACACGTGGCGTGCTCACCCATCGCCAGCTCGATCAGGTGCGCGATGTGATCAGGGCGCTCGTGCAGGATCTTGGCTCTCACGAGGATATCGAACCGCCGCCGCATGAGACCGAGGATGAACCGGTGGCGTCCCCGCCAAGCGAGAAGCCTGCGATCAAGGAGCCGGCCGTCGTCAGCGAGATGCCTCACCAGGATAGGATCTCCGAGGCGTGGAAAGCGGAGGGCGCCATCATGTGCATCGCAGGTCGCGGTCCTCTCGACGAAGCGGCTTCCGAGATGCTGGCGCAGCTCTTGAATAAGCATGGGCTTGGAAGCCGTCTCGTCCCTCACGACGCGGTGTCACGCTCGGCGATCCACATTCTCGATATGACCGGCGTGCAGATGGTGTGCATCAGCTATCTGGAGATCAGCGGCACGCCCGCGCATCTGCGCTATCTGCTGCGGCGTTTGAGGAAGAACGCACCCAAGGCACCCATTCTCGTGGGCCTATGGCCTGCGGAAGATGCGGTTTTGAAAAGTGAGGCGATGCGCGCGACATTGGGAGCGGACTACTACGTCTCGTCCATGCGCGATGCAGTGGTGCAATGTCTGAAGGCTGCCACCGGGGAGGAAGAACTGCCTGAAGCCGTCACGACAGGTCAGGCAGCCAGCGAGGCAGCGGCAGTAAAGCGTCTGCCGCTGCCTGCATAACCACACGAAGCCATCTCCGATCTCTGCTTCGCTTCGTCCCGAATAACACGGGAGAGAGATGGCGATGACACGGGCGCTGTCGGTGGGGAATGTCAAAGAGCCAAGCGGCAGCAGCCTCGGGGCCGGTGGCGTTCCGAGGGTGAGCGGTCGAGGGGCGCGCGAGGAGCGGTCCGGCTCGATCTGGGAGGTGAAGCGTGGAACCGAACGGCTCCTCGCGCACGGTTCTTTTAGGCGGACAGGCGGCACCGGCTCCGTCAACCGCCGCAAGCGGACACCGCAGCGGTCGCGTCTCGACCTGCGGGCGGCTTGTGACCGATCCGAGCCCGACTTGCACAGCCTGGGCCTCCCGTCACAGTCGCCTGCGTGTAGCGTCTGCACGGGACCGCTCCCGACCCCGCAGCTTACGACGCCTCGCGAGCGCGCCCCCGGCAGGTCAGGATGCAGCAGATGTAACTCAGTTTAGGCATATTGTCAAGAACAGAGCGAGAACATGTTCCGGCTGCGTCCTCCCGCCTGCCGCAGCCTCTCGCGTCATCCCCGGCCGCGGGCCGGGGATCCACGTCTTCATGGCTCAGCGGGTCCAAGACGGGGAGGGCCGCATCAGGTGCGGCCATGCCGAGGTGCGGTGATCATGGCTCAAGCGTCGGAATGATTCCTCTCGTCATCACCGTCTTCAAAGCGCAGTGGTTCCCAAGACGGGAGCGCCGGGACTGATCCCCGGATTTGATCCGGGGACAGCCATGATACGAGAGGCAGTCACCCCACCCGGATCGGCTCACGCCGTCCGGGATGACGCCTCGTGGCTTATGTTAAGCCGCCTGTTCCTTCAGGAAGTTCTCGGCGTAGTGGCAGGCAACCTGCCGGCCATCGAGCTCGCGAAGCTGTGGGCGCTCCACCTTGCATCGATCCGTCACATAGGGGCAGCGTGTCGAGAACACGCAGCCCTTCGGCGGGTTGAGCGGCGAGGGGAGCTCACCTTTCAGCACGATGCGCTTGCGTTTCACGCCGGTGATGCCGGGCGTGGAGGAGAGAAGCGCCTGCGTATAGGGATGCAGCGGACGGGCGTAGATCTTCTCCTTCGGACCATGCTCGACCGCGTGGCCGAGATACATGACGAGCACGTCATGGGCGATGTGCCGGACGACGCCGAGATCGTGCGAGATGAAGAGATAGGCGAGACCCATCTCCTGCTGCAGATCGGCGAGAAGGTTCAGCACCTGCGCCTGGATCGACACGTCGAGCGCCGAGACCGGCTCGTCCGCCACCACGAGCTTCGGCGAGAGCATCAGCGCGCGCGCAATCGCGATACGCTGGCGCTGGCCGCCGGAGAACATGTGCGGGTAGCGGTTGTAGTGCTCGGGACGTAGGCCCACCTTCGCCATCATCGTGCGCACCCGCTCCTTGCGTTCGGCAGAGGAGAGGTTGGTGTTGATGACGAGCGGCTCCTCCAGGATCGTGCCCACTTTCTTGCGCGGGTTCAGCGAGCCGTAAGGATTCTGGAACACCAGCTGCACCATGCGGCGCAGCTCCTTTGCATAGTTCGACGGCGGGTTCACCGCATCGATGCCGTCGAGGGAGAGCTGTCCCTCCGTCGGCTTTTCGATGAGCGTCACCATGCGGGCAAGCGTGGACTTGCCGCAACCCGACTCGCCCACCACCGCGAGCGTCTTGCCGGGCTCGATGGCAAACGAGATGCCGCCGACCGCCTGCAGGGCCGCCGGTTCTTTGAACAGCCCGCGCTTGACCTTGTAGATCTGCTTCAGGCCCTTGGCTTCAACAACGGGAGCGCTCACGACGCGGCCTCCGTCTTCAGGGGATGATCGTGCTGGATATTGGCGTTTCGGCTCGGATCGCCGAGCGGGTAATGGCAGCGGATATGGCCGCCGGCCCAGGGACGCAGCTCGGGCCGCACATTGCGCGAATGCTCGGTGGCATAGGCGCAGCGCGGGCTGAACAGGCAGCCCTTCGGACGGTCGTAGAGGCCGGGCACCACGCCGGGGATCGTCGCGAGACGTCCGCCTTCGCTGCGCTCGGGGAGCGCTGCGAGAAGTGCTGCGGTGTAGGGATGCTGCGGCGAGGCGAAGAGGTCGGTCGCGGAGCGCTCCTCCATGATCTGGCCCGCATACATCACCATCACGCGCTGGGCGGTGTCGGCGACGACGCCCATGTTGTGCGTGATCATGACGAGACCCATGTTGCGTTCCTTCTGGAGCGTCATGAGCAGGTCCAGGATCTGCGCCTGGATCGTCACGTCGAGAGCGGTGGTGGGCTCGTCCGCGATCAGGAGCTTCGGATTGCAGGCAATCGCCATCGCGATCATGACGCGCTGGTTCATGCCGCCCGAGAGCTGGTGCGGGAAGGCGGAGAGGCGGCTCTCGGCTGAGGGAATGCCCACCTGCTCGAGCAGTTCGATGGCCCGGCGGCGCGCACCCTTGCGGTCCATGCCCTCATGCAGGCGCAGCGTCTCCGTGAGCTGGAACCCGACGGTGAAGGACGGATTCAGGCTCGTCATGGGCTCCTGGAAGATCATGGCGACGTCCTTGCCCGTGAGCTTGCGCCGCTCGCGCTCGGAGATCGTCAGGAGATCGCGGCCGTTGAAGGTGAGTTTGTCCGCCTTCACGCGGCCGGGGAAGGGGATGAGGCCCATGAGGGCCAGCATCGTCACGCTTTTGCCGGAACCGGATTCGCCCACGACGCCGAGAACCTCGCCCTCTTCGAGCTTGAGGCTGACGCCGTCCACGGCACGCATGATGCCGCCTTGGGTCGGAAATTCGACCGACAGATTTTCAATTTCGACAAGAGCCATGATCAGCGCTTCAGTTTGGGATCCAGGGCGTCGCGAAGACCGTCGCCCAGAAGATTGAAGGCAAGCACCGTGACGAGGATCGCAAGACCGGGGAAGGTCACGACCCACCAGGCACGGAGCACGAACTCGCGGGCATCGGCCAGCATGGTGCCCCATTCCGGCGACGGCGGCTGCGCGCCGAGGCCGAGGAAGCCCAGAGCCGCAGCGTCGAGGATCGCGGTGGAGATGCCGAGCGAAGCCTGCACGATCAGGGGGGCCGTGCAGTTCGGAAGCACTTCCTTGAACATCAGACGGGTCGTTCCGGCACCGCTCACGCGGGCCGCCATCACGTAGTCCTTGGAGGTTTCCGTGATCACCGCTGCGCGTGCAAGGCGCACGTAATGCGGCAAAATCACGAGGGCGACGGCGAGCATCGCGTTCATGAGGCCAGGGCCCAACACCGCCACGATCACGATGGCGAGCAGGAGGCTCGGCAGCGTGAGGACGATGTCCATCAGGCGCATGATGAAAATCTCGGTCAGGCCCCGGAAGAAACCGGCGACGAGGCCGAGCACGGTGCCGAGCGCGATGGAAATTGCCACGACGACGATGCCGATGAGAAGCGACAGGCGCGCGCCGTAGATCAGACGTGAGAGGATGTCGCGACCGATGGGATCCGTGCCGAGCGGGTAGGCGATCGAGCCGCCGTGCTGCCAGAACGGGGGCTTCAGGGCGAGGGCGGTGTTGGTGATGTTCGGATCGTGCGGAGCGATCACATCCGCCAGGAGCGCGATGAGCACCACGGCCACGATGATCACGAGACCGGCGACGGCGCCATGATTGGCGCTGAAATAGCCCCAGAATTCGCGCAGCGGGTGGGGAGGGGTGGCCGTCGGAACTACGACGGCCGGAGCTTCCATGGTTTCAGTGGTCATCGCGTATGCCTGATGCGAGGATTGATGAGGCCGTAGGCAAGGTCGACGAGAAGGTTCACGCTCATCACCACGACGCCGAGCAGCAGAGCGCCGCCCTGCAGAACGGGATAATCGCGGCGGAAGATGGCGTCGATGAGCCATTTGCCCACACCCGGCCAGGAGAAGATGGTCTCGGTGAGGATCGCGCCGGTAAACAGCACGCCGATCTGCAGGCCGATCACGGTGACGACCGGGATGAGGGCGTTGCGCAGTGCGTGCAGGGCGACGATGCGGAAGCGTGAAAGACCTTTGGCCTTGGCGGTGCGGATGTAATCCTCACCGAGGACTTCCAGCATCGCGGAGCGGGTCATGCGCGCGATCACGGCGAGCGGCACCGTGCCGAGCACGATGGTCGGCAGGATCAGATGCTGGACAGCCGACCAGAATGCGCCTTCCTCGTCGGATAGGAGCGTATCGATCAGCAGAAAGCCGGTGATCGGCTCGATATAATACAGGACATCGATGCGGCCGGAGACCGGGGTGAGGTCGAACTGCACCGAGAAGATCAGGATGAGAATGAGGCCCCACCAGAAGATCGGCATGGAATAGCCGGTGAGCGATATGCCCATCACACCATGATCGAAGATCGAATTTCGTCGGAGCGCCGCGATGATTCCCGCGGGCAGGCCGAGGATCAGCGCGAAGAGAATGGCGCAGAGCGCCAGCTCGATGGTCGCCGGAAACAGGGCCTTGAACTCGCTCAGGACCGGCTCCTGCGTGATCATCGACTTGCCGAGATCGCCTTGCAGGACACGGGAAAGATAGATCCCGTATTGAACGAAGACGGGCTTATCGAGGCCGTATTCCTTGAGCAGTTGCTCGTGGCGTGCGGGGTCGATGCCGCGCTCGCCCGCGAGGGTTTCGATCGGGTCGCCCGGCACGAGGCGGATCAGGAAGAAGGCAAGCAGCGTGATTCCGATGAAGGTCGGAATGATCAGGCTGACGCGGGTTAAAATGAATCTGAGCATCGTCTGAACGTAAAAAGGCGGAGCGGCTGAACGAGCCGCTCCGCCATGGGTTGAGTGGGAAGGCTTACTTGCCCTTGAGGTCCACGCCGTAGAAGGTGTGACGGCCGAACGGCGAGAGCTTGAAGTCAACCACTTCCTTGCGGACCGGCTTCAGCTGCACGGCATGAGCAATGGTGAACCAGGGAGCCTGCTCCTTGAAGATCACCTGAGCCTGCTCGTAGAGCTTCGTGCGTTCGGCCTGATCGGTCGTGACCTTTGCCTTCGTGACGAGATCGTCGAACGGCTTGTAGCACCACTTGGCGATGTTCGAGCCCGAAGCGCTCTGCGCCGAGGCGCAGCCGAGCAGCGTGTGCAGGAAGTTGTCCGGATCGCCGTTGTCGCCCGTCCAGCCGAGCTGAGCCATCTGGTGCTCGCCGGCCTGGGCGCGCTTGCGGTACTCGCCCCACTCGAAGCTCTTGATCTCGGCCTTCACGCCGATCTTGGCGAGGTCGGCCTGCATGAGCTCCGCGATGCGGCGAGCATTCGGGTTGTAGGGACGCTGAACCGGCATGGCCCACAGATCGGTCTCGAAGCCGTTCGGGTAGCCGGCTTCGGCCAGCAGCTTCTTGGCGGCGTCCGGGTTGTACTCGTCTTCCTTCACGGAGTCGTTGTACCCCCACATGGACGGCGGGATCGGGTTCTTGGCCGGAACGCCGGAGCCGAGGAACACCGCGTCAACGATGGCCTTCTTGTTCATGGCCATGTTCACCGCCTTGCGGACGCGAACGTCGTCGAAAGGCTTCTTGGTGGTCTGATAGGCGAGGTAGCCGATGTTCAGGCCGGGCTGTTCCAGGATCTGGACGTTCGGGTCCTTCTTCATGGCCTCGAGGTCAGCCGGGTTCGGATACGGCATGACGTGGCACTCGCCCTTCTGGAGCTTCGCCCAGCGCACCGAAGCGTCCGGGGTGATCGAGAAGACGAGGTCGTCGAGAGGAGCCTTGCCACGGAAGTACTCGGGGAAGGCCTTGTAGCGAATGATGGCGTCCTTCTGGTACTGCACCAGATAGAACGGGCCCGTGCCGATCGGCTCTTGGTCGATCTTTTCGGGAGTGCCCGCCTTCAGCATGGCATCCGCATATTCCTTCGACTGGACGCTCGCCCACATCATGGCGAGGTCGGCCAGGAACGGAGCCTCAGGCTGGTTCAGGGTCACCTTAACGGTGTAGTCGTCGACCTTCTCGACCGACTTCAGCAGCTTGGGCATGCCCATGTCGCCGAAGTAGGAGTGGTTCGGGCTGGTGACCTTGAAATACGGATTCTCTTCCTTCCACTGACGCTCGAACATGAACACGATGTCGTCGGCGTTCATGTCGCGGGTCGGCTTGAAGTTCTTGTTGGAGTGCCACTTCACGCCCTTGCGGAGGTGGAAGGTGTAGACGGTGCCGTCAGCGGACACATCCCACTTCTCGGCGAGGCTCGGCTGAACCTTCGTGCCGCCGCGCTCGAACTCGACGATGCGGCTGTAGATCTGCTCGCTGGCGTCGAAAGACGTGCCGGTGGTGTTCACGCCGGGATAGAAGTTCTCCGGGCTGCCCTCGGAGCAGTACACGAGGGTTTTGGCAGCCAGGGGGGCCGCCGCCAGGAAAGCCGGAACGCAGATGGCTGCGAAAAGGGCTGATTTCTTCATTATCTTGGTCCTCTGAGACGGCACTACATGTGGCCGTTCTGTGACGAAGTTAAGGTGCGAAGCTCCAATAATGTCAATCTGTCCCGGCAACCTTGGCTAATTTTTAGAATAAATTTACCATTTTGTGCCGGTTTCGTGCAGTTTTTTTCAAAAACCGGCCGGTTTTTATTTTCCGCGATTCTGCACGCCTTCGAGGCGGTTGGGAGCCCTTTCATCCACAGCCTTAGCGCATCGTGCGGACCCGAAGGGCCGCGTCAGCGAAAAGTGGACCCGGTTTTCCGCTCAAACGATGCACTCATCAAAGAAGAAAGCATCGGATCGAATCCCAAAAGTAGATTCCACTTTTTTCGTCCGAGGCTCTAGCGCGCTGTGCTCCTTCCGAAAGGTGAGGCGGTGTTCATGGGCCCAGTTTCTGTCGGAGCAGTCGGCAGCGGCCCTGATTCTCATGGGGCTCCTCCTCTCGGCAACCAGAGAGGAAACGCGAGAGCTGTCGCCCGGATGACCCTGCCTGGTCATTTCCCCGGATTCCGGTCTTCCTCAAGCATATGGCGTCCAGGCCCGTTCGGCGATGGAGGGGAACACATCATGTGTGGCGCGGCCTCTGGCGGCCGGGCGGCCCCCTGGGGTTGGTTCCCCCATGAGATGAGCCCTCAAAAGGCCTGCGCATTCGGTAAATCTTCAGCGTCACCTGGCCAAGCATCGCTAACGAAGGTAAGTAACCGTCCCATGGGTGGGTTATCGTCCCGGGAAACTTGGGTGGGTCCGCTTGACGGGTGACGCCTGGGCCATAAAAGCAGAAACGTGTCCTTCGCCGCGTGGCCTCTGACCATCGACCCGGGCACGCCCTCCAGACGTTGTTTGCCCGAGTTGATGCCCTTTCCGCCGGGCCGTTTTCTCAATCCAGCTTCCCGTAAGCTTTAGGCCACGAAAGCCTTTGCCATGCGATCCGCCTTTCTGCGCAATGCCCTCGTCCTCGGAATGCTGTCCGCGATCGGACCCTTCGCCATCGACATGTATCTGCCTGCCTTCCCGGCCATCGCCCGCGAGCTCCAGGTCGATGTCAGCGCCGTGCAGATGAGCCTGATGAGCTTCTTCCTCGCGGTCGCCGTCTGCCAGCTGGCCTATGGGCCTCTCTCCGACCGGTTCGGCCGCAAGCCGCCCCTCTATGCGGGCTTGGGACTTTTCATCCTCGGCAGCATCGGCTGCAGCTTCGCGCCGAATGTCGAGATGCTCATCGCCTTTCGCTTCCTGCAGGGCGTCGGCTCCTGCGCCGCCATGGTGATTCCCCGCGCGATCATTCGCGATTTGCATACCGGTCACGAAGCCGCTCGCCTGATGGCGACCACGATGCTGGTTTTCAGCGTGTCGCCGATCCTCGCTCCGCTCGCTGGCAGCACACTGACTGCGTTCTACAGCTGGCGCTTCATCTTCTGGGCCATCGCGGCAATCGGCTTGGCTGGCATGGCCGTGCTCTTCTTCCTGCTGCCGGAGACGCGGCCCGAGAGTGCAGGTCAGCGAGGCATCGCCCAAGCGTTCTCCACTTACAAGGCCCTTCTGAAAGACCGCCGTTTCCTAGGGATCGCTTTCACGGGCGGCTTCAGTCAGGCGAGCTTCTTTGCGTATCTTGCCGGCTCGTCCGTGATTTTCATCGAGCATTACGGTCTTTCGCCCTCGCACTACAGCATGATCTTTGCCTCGAACGCGATCGCCTTCATCGGCAGTGCGCAGTTCAACAGCATTCTCATGCGCCGCTTCGGTGCCGAGCGTTTGGTGCGCACGGCCATTTCCGGCTTCGTTGCTCTGGTAAGCCTGCTGTTCATTCTGACCTTGGCCGGCATCGACAATGCCTATGTCCTCTGGGGCCTTCTGTTCCTCTCCTTCGGCTGCCTTGGCTACGTCATTCCCTCGACAGCGGTTCTGGCCTTGGAAGAGCATGGACCGATCGCCGGGACTGCATCGGCGCTCATGGGCACGCTGCAGCTCAGCACGGGTGCGGTGATGATCGCGCTCACGAGCGCGCTCTACAACGGAACCTCGCTGTCCATGACGGGAGCCATCGTGTTCTGTGGCTGGGCTGCCTTTATCTTAAGCATGCGCACCCTGAAGCCGAAGCGCGTCTACCCCTGACGGCTTTCTACGAGAATCCAATCGCGGAAGGAACGCACCAGAGGCGCCTCGGCCTTGTGCTCGGGATAGACGAGATAATAGGCGCCGACGCTCAGGATGCTCTGGGGGAAGAGAATCTCGAGGCGCCCTGAGGCAAGCTCGTCTGCAATCAGGAAGTTTGGAATGAGCCCGACGCCGAGTCCGGCGGCCGCGGCTTGCGCCACCATGGCGAATTGCTCGAACCGCGGACCACGGATCGCATTGCCGGCTTCCACATTCACGCTCGCAAACCACTCGGCCCAAGCAGTCGGCCGGGTGCTCTGCTGCAGCAGCGTCGCGCGGGCGAGATCCTCAGGAGAATGAATCTTCTCGCACTCCCGGTAGGCGGGGCTGCATACGGGCACCGCCTCCTCCCGTCGAAGCAGCTCGCAGATCGCGCCGGGCCAATGCGGTTCACCGAAGTGGATGGCGGCGTCGAAGGGCTCGGCGGCGAAATCGAAGGGCACGAGGCGTACGCCGAAATTCACCGTCGCGTCCGGGTGAAGGCTGAGAAAATGCGGGATGCGCGGTATGAGCCAGCGGGTGCCGAAGGTCGGAAGCGTCGCGAGATTCAGAACGCCCTTCGTGCCTGAGAGAGCGATAGCCTGATGGGTGGCGTCCGAGAGTTCAGACAGCGTGGTGCGCACCTGCGAGGCGTAAAGACGTCCCACATCGGTCAGCACCACCCGCTGGCGGGAGCGGCTGAAGAGGGAAACGCCGAGCGAATCCTCGAGCTGCTGGATCTGCCGGGAGACGGCGCTTTGGGTCAGGTTCAGCTCTTCGGCGGCGCGCGAGACGCTGCCATGCCGGGCCGTGGCCTCGAAGGCGAGAAGATTGCCGATATTGGGCAGAAAGCCGCGACGGAGCACCAGTTCATTCCATTTGCGAATAACCTGCTGCGAAGATGTCGCTTTACATCGGCCCTGTCCAGCGCGATTTTCCGGCACAATTCAAGAGGTTTACCCGGCGCTCCGGAACAGCCTTCCGCGTCGGCTCACAAGAGGAATGCTCATCATGGCAGGTGCACACAAGGAAGTCGCAAAGCTCAAGTGGGAAGATCCGCTCCTCCTCGACGATCTTCTCACCGATGACGAACGCATGATCCGTGACACGGCCCGCGCCTATGCCCAGGACAAGCTCCTGCCGCGCGTGATCGAGGCCTATCGCGAAGAGCGTACGGATCGCGAGATCTTCAACGAGATGGGCGAGCTTGGCCTTCTCGGCGTGACCCTGCCGGAGGAGTACGGCTGTGCGGGCGCTTCCTACGTCGCCTACGGCCTCGTGGCCCGCGAGGTGGAGCGCGTCGATTCCGGCTACCGCTCCATGATGAGCGTGCAGTCCTCCCTCGTGATGTATCCGATCTATGCCTATGGTTCCGAGGATCAGCGCCGGAAGTACCTGCCCAAGCTCGCCTCGGGTGAGTTCGTGGGCTGCTTCGGCCTGACCGAGCCGGATGCGGGTTCCGACCCTGCCGGCATGAAGACCCGCGCCGAGAAGATCGACGGCGGCTATCGCCTGAAGGGTTCGAAGATGTGGATCTCGAACTCTCCCATCGCAGACGTGTTCGTGGTGTGGGCAAAGTCGGAAGCCCACGACAACGAGATCCGCGGCTTCGTGCTGGAGAAGGGCATGAAGGGTCTCTCCGCGCCGAAGATCGGCGGCAAGCTCTCCCTTCGCGCCTCCATCACGGGTGAGATCGTCATGGACGGCGTCGAGGTGGGCGAGGATGCGCTGCTGCCGAACGTGTCGGGCCTGAAGGGGCCGTTCGGCTGCCTCAACCGCGCACGCTACGGCATCTCCTGGGGCGCGATGGGCGCGGCGGAAGATTGCTGGCACCGCGCGCGCCAGTACACGCTCGACCGCAAGCAGTTCAACAAGCCGCTCGCGGGGACCCAGCTCGTGCAGAAGAAGCTCGCCGATATGATGACCGAGATCACCCTCGGCCTTCATGCCAGCTTACGCGTCGGCCGTCTGTTCGACGAGGGCCGCATGGCGCCTGAGATGATCTCGCTCGTGAAGCGCAACAATTGCGGCAAGGCGCTCGATATCGCTCGGCAAGCCCGCGACATGCATGGCGGCAACGGCATCCAGGAGGAATACCACGTGATGCGCCACGCGCAGAACCTGGAGACGGTGAACACCTATGAGGGCACGCACGACGTGCACGCTCTCATCCTGGGCCGCGCGCAGACGGGCCTGCAGGCGTTCTTCTAAGAAGGGAAAGAGCAATGCCTCTTCGGATCACTCTGGCGGGATCGACCGGCTGGGTCGGCAAGGCGCTCGTTGCGGCCATTGCCGCCTCCGACGACCTCGTCCTGACAGGAGCGGTCAGCCGCAGCGCGGCAGGCCAGGATGCGGGCGAGGCCGCCGGTCTTCTCCCCCTCGGCGTTGCGATCAGCGCAACGCTCGAAGAGGCCCTGAAAGCCCCGTCCGACGTGGTGATCGACTACACCAAGCCCGGCGCGGTCAAGGCGCATGCTCTGACGGCACTGGCGCAGGGCCGTCATGTGGTCATCGGCACGTCGGGCCTCTCCGCCGAGGATTATGCGGAGATCGATGGGCATGCGCTCAAGGCCGGGCGCGGTGTTCTTGCCGCGGGCAACTTCTCCATCACCGCGACGCTGCTGCGCCGCTTTGCTCTCGAAGCTGCGCGCTATGTGCCCGATGTGGAGGTGATCGATTACGCTTCGGCGAAGAAGCCCGACACGCCATCAGGAACGGCGCGCGAGTTGGCAGAGCTTTTGAGCGAAGTGCGCCAGCCTGCGACCTCGAAGCCGGTGAACGAACTCACCGGCGTGCGCGAAACGCGCGGCGGCGCTCTCGGCGCGAGGGAGCCGGTGCAGGTTCATTCGCTGCGCATGCCGTCCTTCGTGTTGTCGTGCGAGGCCGTGTTCGGCGCCGACAATGAGCGGCTCGTGATCCGTCATGATGCGGGTTCATCGGCTGCGCCCTACGTTGCCGGTACGCTTCTGGCGGCCCGCCGTGTCTCGTCTTTCATCGGATTGAAGCGCGGCCTCGATGCCGTGATGGATTGATTGTCATGAAGCCGCTTGCAGGTCTCAAGGTCCTCGAACTCGCCCGCATTCTCGCCGGTCCCTGGGTGGGACAGCTCCTCGCCGATCTCGGCGCGGATGTGGTGAAGGTGGAGCGGCCGGGCGCGGGTGACGACACGCGCGGCTGGGGACCTCCCTTCGTCGAGGCGGCCGATGGCGGCGATCTGTCGGCGGCGTATTTTCATTCCTGCAATCGCGGCAAGCGTTCCATCGCCGTTGATTTCGAAAGTGCTGAGGGTCAGGCGCTTGTGCGCAAGCTCGCGGCTCACGCGGATGTCGTGATCGAGAACTTCAAGGTTGGCGGGCTGAAGAAGTACGGTCTCGATTACGAGAGTCTGAAAGCCGTCAATCCACGCCTCGTCTATTGCTCCATCACGGGCTTCGGGCAGAACGGGCCCTATGCGTCGCGTGCGGGCTACGATTTCATGATCCAGGGCTTAGGCGGCATCATGGATCTCACCGGCGATCCTGAAGGCGAGCCGCAGAAGATCGGCGTCGCTTACGTCGACATCTTCACCGGCGTCTATTCGGTGGTCGGCATTCTCGCGGCGCTCCGCCGTCGTGATCAGGTAGGGGAGGGCGCGCATCTCGACATGGCGTTGCTCGACGTGCAGACGAGCGTGCTCGCCAATCAGGCGATGAACTATCTCGCCTCCGGCAAGTCACCCCGGCGCATGGGTAATGCGCATCCCAACATCGTGCCCTATCAGGTGTTTCCCGTTGACGATGGTCACGTCATCGTGGCCGTGGGCAACGACGGTCAGTTTTCCCGCTTCGTGGCCGTTCTCGGGAACCCTGATCTCGCGCAGGACGAGCGCTTCGCCACCAATGCGGGCCGCGTGCGGCATCGCGCCGAACTCGTGCCGATCCTCACCGAGCTGACGCTTCGAACAACGCGCGAGGCTCTGCTGTCTGCTCTCGAAAAGCAGGGCGTGCCGGCGGGTCCGATCAACACGGTTGCGGATGTGTTCGCTGATCCCCAGGTGGTTGCGCGCGGCATGAAGATCGATCTGCCTTCACCCGTTGCGAAAGGCGGCGCGATCCCGTCCGTGCGTTCGCCCATCGTCATGAATGGCGCGCCGATGGCGGCCGCGCGTCCCTCGCCGCGTCTCGGCGAGCACACGGATGAAGTGCTGAACGATCCGTCCTGGATGGCTTAGGACTTAAGAGGATCTCACAAAACCCTCATCCTTCGAGACGCAGACTTTGTCTGCTCCTCAGGATGAGGCTCAGGGCAGTTTTGTTAGACGCTCATTCTCGACGCGCTTCCCGGCCTCTTTGCGGCTGAGGACGTGTTCAGGGCCACGGCGGCGCGAATGAGCGCCGTTAACGCCTCTTCATCAATCCTGTCGCCCTCGTGGAAATCGATGGCGCGCCTGGTGTTGCCTTCGAGGCTGGCGTTGAAGAGGTGTGATGGATCCTCCAGCGAGGCGCCCTTTGCGAAGGTCAGCTTCACGACGTTCTTGTATGTCTCACCGGTGCAGATGATTCCGGCGTGCGACCACACCGGAACTCCTCTCCACTTCCACTCCTCGACTATCTCGGGATCGGCTTGCTGGATCAAGGCGCGGAGACGGGAGAGCATCTCGCCCCGCCAATCACCCAGTTCCGTGATCCTCTCGTCGATCAGCTGAGATGGAGACCTTGCTTCCTGAGACCCGCTCTTCCCCATGATGTTTTCTCTTTCCGTTGCTCTTGTTTCTTGGATTGAACCGAATGCGGGAGACTAATCGTGAAGATCCTTACCCGCACTACGAGACCCAGCCGGGCAGCTCAGAGGCCTGCCTGATCCAACCCGCCACGAGTTCCTCATTAAGCTGATCGTCCTCGTGGATGTGGAAATAGCGCGTGTCCTTGTCCTTGGATTCGACCGGGGGGACAGGACGCAGTGCCGCGCCGCGGAAGAAAGCCACCTTGACGTACTTCGTGAAGCAATGGATGCCGAGGAACCAGCCTCGGCCCTCGACGCCGTACAGAGGCGAGTTCCATTTGATCGCCTTGCGCACGCCGGGGACGGTGCGCACGATCAGCGCGTCGAGGCGGCGTCCGACGTCGTGTTTCCAGCCCGGCATGGCCGCGATGTAGGCTTGTACGGGGGCATCGCCGTTGGCTTTCGCGATCTGCGGATTGCCGCCTGCGCGGAGAGTCGGCTTCGCATCGACCTGCTTGGCGGCGACCTTCTTCGCGACCTGAGCCGATTTCTTGGACGTCGTTTGGGCCATCACGTTCACCCAGATGCTACTGCTCTGCAACTTTGTAAACGGGCCCTCGACGCTCAGTCTAGTGAGAGCTTAAGTCTACTTGGCGATGCCCTTCGTGAGCAGGCGATTGATCGCCTGCACGATCCGCTCGCGGTCCTGATCCGAGAAGGGGCTGAGATTGTGCATCTCGAGATTGCTTAAGCCTTCGACAGCAAGCCAGCCTAGAAGCGCGGCGTCGAGATCATCGGAACTCGCCTTGACCTGTTCCAGCGTCGCGGAAATAACGCCACGGACAGGATCAAGCAGGCGCGGGTTTTCCGCCGAGGCGACCATGAGCCCGGTGGCGACCTCCTGCATCTTGCCGCCGCAGCACATATTGAGAAGAGTTGTCGCGACAAGTCGCGCTTCCAGGTTGGGGCCGGGCTCCATCTGAGTGCGCAGGCTCTCCTTGGCGTCCGACACTTGGTCGATCATGCGCTGGATCATGGCCTGAAGCAGCGCATCCTTGGAGGGAAAGTTATAAAGTAGCCCACCCTTGCTGAGCCCGGCTCGCTCGGCCACGGCATCGAGAGTCAGGCGACCGGCGCCGATCTCGGCAACAAGCTCCGCGGCCGCGTCGAGAATCTTCTCGCGGGAACTCTTGCGGCCTCGGATATTTTCCAACATTGGGAACTCTTGCAACTAAACCGTCCAGTCGGTATATAAATGATGCCACGGCCTTGGCGTCAATAGTAAGTTGCGCTAATGCCGCACCCTCATTTTACAAGTCTGCAGCCCGCCCGGCGGGCCTTTAACTCTCGGAAGAAGCCCATGAAACGGCGCATCGTAGTCAGTCTCGTCTTTCTTTTCGCGATCTTGCTCTGTGCCGGGCTGATTGGGTTCAACATCTTCCGGGACAAGATGATCACTCAGTTCTTCGCCAACATGCAGCCGCCGGCGCAGACGGTATCGGCTGCCAAGGTGGAGGCTAAGACCTGGACGCCGAGCATTGCCGCCATCGGCACCGCCAAGGCTGCGAATGGCGTGGAGCTTGCCTTCGAGACGGCGGGCATCGTCAAGGAAATCAAATTCAAGGCCAACCAGAACATTCGCGAGGGCGATGTTCTCGTCCAGCTCGACGATACTGTCGAGCGCGCGGACCTTCAGGACGTTCAGGCTGCGGTAAAGACGGCCGAGAGTGCCTTCGAACGTGCCAAGACGCTGTCGTCGCGCGGCTTCGGCACCGAGGCAAATCTCGATCAGGCGAGCGCCGTGCTTGCCGCAGCGCGCTCCCGTCTTGCACGCCTGCAGGCCACTATCGAGCAGAAGGCTTTGAAGGCGCCCTTCTCAGGCGTGATCGGGATTCCGCGGATCGACGTTGGACAATATCTCCAACCCGGATCGGTGATTGCGAGCTTCCAGGATCTCGATTCGATGAAGGTCGACTTCACGGTTCCCGAGCAGCGGGCAGACGACGTCAAGCTCAATCAGGAAGTGCGCGTGGGCGTGAGCGAAGCCGATCTTCCTTATAAGGGCCGTGTAACGGGTAAGGATCCGCGCGTCGATCCGAAGACGCGACTCGTCTCCGTGCAGGCTCTCATCGAGGACAACAAGGACCGGGCCATCCTGCCGGGGCAGTTCCTGCACGTCGAAGTGATCCTGCCGGAGCAGCCCAACGTCATTACCGTGCCACAGACGGCCGTTATCACCAGCCTCTACGGCGACTATGTCTACACGATCGAGCAGGAAGAAAGGGCAGGCAACCAGGTTCAGGTGGTCAAACAGGTTTTCGTGAAAACCGGCCGCCGCCGCGGGGGCACCCTCGAGATCCTCTCCGGCATCACGCCCGGTCAGCAGATCGTGGCTTCGGGGCAGAACAAGCTGCAGGCCGGCTCGACGGTGAAGATCGACAACACCATTGATGTGACGAAGCTCGACGCGACCAGGCTCGCAAACGGGCAATAGGCAAGAACGTCATGAGTTTCACAGAGCTTTTCATACGCCGCCCCGTTCTGTCGATGGTGGTGAGCCTCCTGATCCTGTTGCTCGGTGCGCAGGGTCTGATGAGCCTTCAGGTGCGTCAGTATCCCGAGGTCGAGGAAACCACGATCACGATCACCACGACCTATACGGGTGCGAGCGCCGACCTGATTCAGGGCTTCATCAGCACGCCCATCGCCAAGTCGGTATCAAGTGCCGAAGGTGTCGATTACGTCACCACGCAGAGCCGTCTCGGCGTGAGCACGGTTTCCGTGCGCATGCGCCTGAACACGGATCCGAACGCGGCGCTCACCGAAGTCACCGCCAAGGTGCAGCAGGTGCGCGCGCAGCTTCCTTCCGAGGCTGAAGATCCGGTGATCGTGAAGGGCACGGGCCAGACCTTCGCCCTCATGTACATCACCTTCGCCTCGACGGAGATGAATCCCGAGCAGGTGTCGGAATTTCTCACCCGCGTGGTGCAGCCGCGCTTTGCCACGCTCGAAGGCGTCGGCAATGCCGAAATCCTCGGCGGGCGCGACTTCGCCATGCGCGTCTGGATCGATCCCGTTCGCCTCGCTGCTCGTGGCGTGACGGCTGGCGACGTGGTGCAGGCCATCGGCGCCAACAACTTCCTCGCGGCCCCCGGCAAGACCCAGAACGAATACGTGGCCTATTCGCTGCAGATGCAGACGACATTGCAGACGCCTGAGACTTTCGGCGCGCTGCCGATCCGCTCGAATGGCGATCAGGTCGTGCGCCTGCGCGACGTGGCCGATGTGGAGCTCGGTCCGGAAAGCACCGATGTGAAGGTGAGCTTCAATGGCAAGGAAGGCACCTTCATCGGCGTCACGCCGACACCGTCTGCCAACCCGCTGACGGTTGCCGATCAAGTGACCAAGGAGATCGAAAACATCCGTCCGACCCTGCCCAAGGGCATGACGGTGCAGATCGTCTACGATGCGTCCGACTTCATCTCGGCCTCCATCGAAGAGGTGTTCAAGACCATCGGCGAGGCTGCGCTCATCGTCGTGATCGTGATTCTGCTGTTCCTGGGCTCCTTCCGCTCGGTGCTGATCCCGATCGTCACGATCCCGCTCTCGCTCGTCGGCGTGTGCTTCTTCCTCTATGCGCTGGGCTACTCGATCAACCTCCTGACCCTGCTGGCGATGGTGCTCGCCATCGGTCTCGTGGTCGACGATGCCATCGTGGTGCTGGAGAATATCCACCGTCACATCGAGGAAGGACTGAAGCCGGTCGACGCAGCCATCGTGGGCATGAAGGAAATCTTCCTTCCCATCATCTCGATGACCATCACGCTGGCGGCGGTGTATGCGCCCATCGGCTTCACGCAAGGCCTGACGGGTTCGCTCTTCCGCGAATTCGCCTTCACGCTCGCCGGGTCGGTGATTATTTCCGGCATCATCGCGGTGACGCTCTCGCCCATGATGTCCTCGAAGCTCCTGAAGCCTCACGCGGCACAGAGCCGGTTCGCGAGCTTCGTGGACCGCACCTTCACGCGGCTCGAGAACTGGTATGGGCGTCGACTGACGGGCTCACTGGATTATCGCTGGGTCACGCTCATCATCGTGGTGGTGCTCCTCGGGACGACGGGCTTCCTGTTCTCGAAGACCTCCGCGGAGCTCGCGCCGGAAGAGGATCAGGGTGCCTATCTCGGCCTCGTCAACGCGCCGAAATATGCAACCGCGGATTATACGCAGACCTTCGCGCAGCAGTTCACCGGCGCTGCCGAAAAGATCCCCGAGATCGATGCCAGCTTCTTGATCGTCGGTATCGACGGCGGCGGCGGCGGCTTCGTGGGCTTCAAGCTGAAGCCTTGGGACGAGCGCGCGAAGAAGGGGGTGCAAACCAAGCAGGAGATCCAGAATCTTCTGGATCAGAACGGCGGCGTCCAGGCCTTCGTCTTCGCACCTCCGTCTCTCCCGGGCGCGGGCGGCGGTCTGCCGATCCAGTACGTGCTGCGTACCATCGGCGACCCTGCTCAGGCTTATGAGGTTGCGGAACAGGTGCGCCAGCGCGCGCAGAAGTCGGGCAAGTTCATCGTCGTACAGAACTCGATTTCCTACGAGACGCCTCGTGCGCGCATCACCGTGGACCGTGACCGCGCGGCGGCTCTCGGTGTGCCGGTGAGCGAGATCGGCAACACGCTCGGTGCGCTCGTCGGTGGCGCCCCGATCTCCAAGTTCGATCGGGATAACCGCAGCTATGACGTGGTGAGCCAGGTCCGGCAGGCCGACCGCCTGAACCCTGAGCTTCTGGGCCAGTATTATGTGCGGGCCTCCGACGGCTCCATGGTGCCGCTCTCGGCTCTGGTGAACATCACGACGGATGCCGCGCCGGCTTCTATCGAGCAGTTCAATCAGCTGAACGCGGCCACGATCTCGGCGCTGCCCCTGCCCGGCGTGACCACGTCGGAAGGCTTGGCCACCCTGCGCTCCATCGCGCGGGAGGTCATGCCCCAGGGCTTCTATGAGGATTATGCCGGTCAGTCGCGCCTCGAGGTGCAGGAAGGCAGTTCGATCCTGCTCGCCTTCGGGCTTGCCGTCATCGTGATCTATCTGGTGCTGGCGGCGCAGTTCGAGAGCTTCCGTGATCCATTCATCATCATGATGTCGGTTCCGCTCTCCGTGTTCGGCGCCATGATCTTCCTGAATCTCGGTCTGGCGACGCTCAACATCTACACGCAGGTGGGCTTGATCACCCTGGTGGGCCTGATCACCAAGCACGGCATCCTGATGGTGGAATTCGCCAACGATCTGAAGGCGAAGCATGGCGTCAGCAAGCGCGAGGCGATTCAGGAAGCTGCCCGCGTCCGTCTGCGTCCGATTCTCATGACCACGGCCGCCATGGTGCTTGGCGTCGCTCCGCTGCTTTATGCCAGCGGCGCAGGTGCGGCGGCTCGCTTCTCCATGGGGCTCGTGATCGCAGCCGGCATGTCCATCGGCACGATCTTCACGCTTTTCGTGGTGCCGATGTTCTACACCTACATTTCCAAGGAAACCGTGCGGAGCGCGAAGGCGAGCGAGACGCGCGCCCACCGTCAGGCTCTGGCCGCGGAGTAAAAAGAAAAGGCCGGGCAAATGCCCGGCCTTTTTCATGATGCCCTCAAAGAGAAAGGCGGAGGCGACCAGCGCTCCGCCTTTTTCGTATTCAGGTTAGAAACCTTAGCGGGTCAGCTCGCCTTCAACTTCCATGAAGGGCGAGACCGACTTGAAGCCGGCCTGCTCGGCTGCCTTGCGGACGGCTTCGGCCACTTCCGTGGAGTGGACCTCGATGGTCTCGCCTGTCTTGGAATCTACGAACATGATCTTCATGGCGTTCACTTCAGGCTGGCCATGGGAGACCACGTAGGAGTTCTGCGTGGCGAGGCGGTGAACGAGGCCTGCATCGCGCAGGAAGTCGAGAGCGCGGTAGATCGTGACCGGGGCCAAGCGCTTCTTGTCGCTGCTGAGACGGTCAACGAGATCGTAAGCTCCCACGGGGCCGCCGCTCTGAACCAGCTCGCGGTAAACGCGCTCACGGATCGGAGTCAGACGAAGGTTGTTCTGACGGCACAGATCGTCTGCACGGCGGAGGAGGTTTTCTTCTTCTTCTTTCCTGAGGGCACGGGTGCTCATGGGCGACGCTCCTGTTATTTCAAAACCTACACATTCATATAGGGGAAGAGTCGGCCAAACAATGTGCTATCGTTGCAATAAAGCCTTGCAATTCTGCATATTCCTTAGCGGAAGTTGGCGATTTGGCAGATAAGTTCCCTAGGATCGAGCAATGTGATCCATAATAACAATTTCAGGAAATGAAAGTTTCATAATATAACATCACCTGGAACAGGCTTCACAGAGGCCGCGGATTTCCACGGTAACCTTCTTGGAGCAGAAGGAATGATCCTCACTCCATTGTGAGAGCCGCTCGTTGATGTTCGGATCGCTGAATTCCGTGACAAGGCCGCAATTCTCGCAGATCGCGAAGGCCGCCATTTCATGATGATGGGGGTGTTTGCAGGCCACATAGGCGTTGAGGCTCTCGAGCCGGTGGGCCAGGCCCTTCTCGATGAGCTTATCGAGGGAGCGATAGACCGTCGGCGGCGTGACCGCGCCCTTGGCGCGCATCTTGTCCAGCACCTCATAGGCCGAAAGCGGATTCTGAGCAGCGGTCAGGATCCGGTGAACGCGCTTTTGCGTGTCGTTCAGCTCCTCGAGGGCATGGTGATGATGGTTCGCGGCCATGACAGGATCGATTTTCCAAAGAAGGCTTGGTCAATCCTATACGTCATGATTACGGGACTGATTTCAAGGCAGGAGACAACAACCCGCACTTGATAGGCCATCTCCATGCTAGGCACCCGCTGTCCCATCGGCTGCGGCGGGACAGCGGGCCTGAGGAAGGATCAGACATCCACCCAGGCAGCCTTGGCCTGCGACGATCGGACCGCCGCCTCGATGAAGCGCACGCCGCGCACGCCGTGCTCGACGGTCGGGACCTGCAGCGAGAAGGGATTGGGCTCACGCCCCTCGATCCGCGCAGCAATCTGCTCCGCCACGTCCGTGTAGAGCTGTGCGAAGCCCTCCAGATATCCTTCAGGATGTCCGCCCGGGATGCGCGAGGCCGCCTGCGAGACTTCGTTCGCGCCATAGCCGTTGCGGCGAATGATGCGGGGTGGCTCACCGAGAGGCGAGAAGAGCAGCACGTTCGGATTTTCCTGGTGCCATTCGAGACCCGCCTTCTCGCCATAGACGCGAATGCGAAGGCCGTTCTCCAGGCCCGCCGCCACCTGACTGCACCAGAGCATGCCTTTCGCACCTGATGCAAAACGCAGCATCATATGGGCGTTGTCATCGAGCCTGCGGCCTTCCACGAAAGTGTGCAGCTCCGCGGAAAGCGATGCGACCTCGTCGCTGGTGATGAACTCGGCGAGATTGAACGCATGGGTGCCGATATCGCCCACCGCTCCCGCAGGGCCTGAGCGGGAGGGATCGGTGCGCCACTCGGCCTGCTTGCTGCCGGTCTCTTCAAGCCGCGTGGCAAGCCAGTCCTGCGCGTATTCCACCTGCACGACACGGATGGCGCCGAGCTCTCCTTCCGCCACCATGGCACGGGCCTGCCGCACCAGCGGGTAGCCCGTGTAATTGTGGGTGACGGCAAAGATCAGGCCCGATTCTCTTGCGAGTTCCGCAAGGCGTTCAGCCTCCTCGCGCGTCGTGGTGAGAGGCTTGTCGCAGATCACATGAATGCCGGCTTTCAGAAAGGCTTCGGCGGCAGCAGCATGCGCATGGTTCGGCGTGACGATGGCGACCGCATCGATGGCGTCCTCCCGCGCCGCCTCGCGCTGCGCCATGTCCTCGAAACTGCCATAGATGCGATCGGATGGCAGAAGCAGATCCTCGCCGGACAACCGCGCCCGCTCCGGATCCGAGGAAAGCGCACCCGCCACCAGCTCCCAACGGTCGTCGAGACGGGCGGCGATGCGGTGCACGGCGCCGATGAAGGCGCCACGTCCGCCGCCGACCATGCCGAGGCGAAGGCGGCGGTTGAGCTTTTGATCACGCGATCCTGCAATGGTCATGGCGTCACCTCTTTCAAGCGCTGATTCCGAGCAGACGGCGATTGGCCGCCTCGTCCGTTCCGCCGGCGGCGAAATCGTCGAAGGCTTTCTCCGTCACGCGGATGATGTGGGCCTTGATGAATTCCGCGCCTTCCCGCGCTCCGTCCGCCGGATGCTTCAAGGCGCATTCCCATTCCAGCACGGCCCAGGAATCGTAGTCGTACTGCGCGAGCTTGGAGAAGATGGCGTTGAAATCCACCTGCCCGTCGCCCAGTGAACGGAAGCGGCCCGCGCGGTTGATCCAGCTCTCATAGCCGCCATAGACGCCGATGCGGCCGGAAGGATTGAACTCGGCGTCTTTCGCGTGAAATGCCTTGATGCGCTCGTGATAGAGATCGATGAACGCGACATAATCGAGCTGCTGCAGCAGGAAGTGGCTCGGGTCGTAATTGATGCAGGCGCGCCTGTGCCCGCCCACGGCATCGACGAAGCGTTCGAAGGTCGCGCCGTCGTGGATGTCCTCGCCGGGATGAATCTCGTAGGCCACATCGCAATCCGCATCCTCATAGGCATCGAGGATGGGCCGCCAGCGCCGCCCAAGCTCTTCGAATGCCGTCTCGATGAGACCGGCCGGGCGCTGCGGCCAGGGATACATGAAGGGCCAGGCGAGCGCGCCGGGGAAGGTGACGCTGGCTTTCAGCCCTAAGCGCTTCGAAGCTTTCGCGGCCATGAGCATCTGCTCCACCGCCCAGGCCTGGCGCGCCTTCGGATTGCCGCGGACCTCCGGTGCCGCGAAGCCGTCGAAGGCTTCGTCATAGGCCGGGTGCACGGCGACGAGCTGGCCCTGCAGATGCGTGGAGAGCTCCGTGATCTCCAGGCCGTGAGAGCGGACGACGCCTTGAATCTCGTCGCAATAGGCTTCCGAATCGGCAGCCTTCTTCAGGTCGAAAAGGCGCGCGTCCCAGGTCGGAATCTGGACGCCCCTGTAGCCGAGGGAGGCGGCCCAGCGGCAGATGGAATCGAGCGAGTTGAACGGCGCTTCGTCGCCTGCGAACTGGGCGAGGAAGAGACCGGGGCCTTTCATGGTCTTCATGGGTGAACTCCCAAAGATGCGGCTGCGAAAGAAGGCGAAACAGGCAAGGGAAAGCCGCTCGCGCAATGCGCACGCGGCTTGCCGTTGCCTCGCCCCTCGGTGAGGAGGGGCGAGAGCGTTGAGCCGCTTAGAACGGCGAGTCGGGGAAGTAGTGCTCCTTGGCGTTGTCCTTCGTGATCAGCTGGGCATTGAGCACGTAGGTGCCGCGCATGGGCGCGTTGGTGTAGAAATGCGCAGCCGTGACACCCATGGCGGTGGAGATCATCGACGGCGGATAGGACACGTCGGCCGGGATCATCTTGTCGCCGTCCATCACCTTCTTCACCATGTCCTTCATGCCGGCGCCGCCGAGAACGAACTTGATGTCCTCGCGCTTGGCCTGACGGATCGCCTCCATGACGCCGAGCGCCATGTCGTCATCGGAAGCCCACACGGCATCGATCTTCGGATGCTTGGAGAGGAAGTCCTGCATCACCTTGAAGGCGTCGTCACGGTTCCAGTTGGCATATTGCTTGTCGATCACCTTCACGCCCGAGCCTTCGAGCGCCTTCTCGAAGTTGGTGACGCGCTCCTCGTCGATCACGGTCGGAATGCCGCGGAAGACGACGACATTGCCCTGCTTCAGGTTCTCGACGAAATACTTGCCCGCCACGCGGCCGAATTCAGGGTTGTTGCCGGCGACATAGATGTCCTGGATCGACGCATCCTTCAGGCCGCGGTCGACGACCGTCACGAAGGTGCCGCGCTTCTTCACCTCACGGACCGGGTTCGTCAGTTCGTCCGAGTTGAAGGGCAGGACGACGAGAGCATCGACTTTCTGAGCCATCAGATCGTCGAGAGCGTTCGCCTGGGATGCGCCATCGGGCGACGTCTTCACGATCACTTTGAGGCCCGGATAGCCCTTCTCGAGCTGCTTGGCGGTTTCCTGCGCATGGTAGACCACGCCGCCGGTCCAGCCGTGGGTGGCTGCCGGAATCGAGACGGCGATCGTCACGTTCTTCTGCTGTGCCATCGCTCCCGTCGCAACACCGGCCATGAGCCCGGCTGCGACCGCGATTTTCAGAAGCGTTGTTTTCATCTGTTCCTCCCTGGAGGTTTTGGTTTCAATCCCTTCGTCCTTTTGTCCGGTGGACTTCGCCCCGGTTCATCGCCCGCGGTGGACTGACCGCTGCACGAGCATGGCGATAATGATGATGGCACCTTGAACCGCGCCGACGAGGAACTCGGAGACGAAGTTCGACAGCACCATGATGTTGGCGACGAGTTCGAGAATCACCGCACCGACGACGGTGCCCCAGACGCGGCCGACGCCGCCTTTGAGGGCCGTGCCGCCGATGACGACGGCGGTGATCGCCTGCAATTCCCACAAAAGGCCGGTCGTCGGCGTGGCGGAGCCGAGGCGCGGCACATAGACCAGCACGGCGATGCCGACGCAGATGCCCTGAATGATGTAGGTCAGCGTGCGCACGCGCCAGATCGGCACGCCGGAATAGCGCGCCACATCCTCGTTCGAGCCCAGCGCCACCACATGGCGTCCAAAAGAGGTGCGGTAGAGGATCAACGCGCCGATGGCGGCAACCACGAGAAAGGCGATGATCGGCACGGGGATGCCGAAGAGGCTGCCGAAATAGACCGGGCGATAGAGTTCGCGCAGCTCGAAATTGCGCATCGTGATGGTGCCGCCCGCAGCGAGCCACACTACGAGCGAGCGGAAGATGCCCATGGTGCCGAGCGTGACGATGAAGGGCTCGATGCGCCCGAACGTGACGATGAGCCCATTGGCGAGACCGCACGCGGCGCTCAAGGCGATGGCGGCCAGCATGCCGAGCGCCAGCGTGCCCATGTCGGCGCCGCCGAGCGAGTTCAGGGTCAGGATCATGACGCCTGCCGTGAGCGCCGCCATGGAGCCGACCGAGAGGTCGAGGCCGCCAGCGGCGATCACGAAGGTGGCGCCGACCGCGATGATGGCGATGAAGGCCGAGCGCGTGACGACGTTGAGAATGTTCGACACCGACAGGAAGTCGGGATTGATGAGCGCCCCCGCGATCGCCAGCACGATAAGGGCGATGAAGGGCGAAAGCGCCCGCATGTCGATCTTGAGCTTGCGCTTCTCGGCGCCGGTGCGAAGCACGGTTTCGGTCATGCGTGGCCTGCGGCGATTTCCGCCGCCCTTTCTTCGTGAACGCCAGTGGCGAGATAAACGATGGAATCCTCAGACAGATCGGCCTGGGCGACCTCGCCCGCGACGCGCCCGTTGCGCATCACGATCACACGGTGGCAGAGGCCGATGAGTTCCTGCATCTCGGAGGAAATGACGATCACCGAGAGGCCATTCTCGGCAAGCCCCGCGATGAAACGGTAGATCTGTTCCTTGGTGCCGATATCGACGCCGCGGGTCGGCTCGTCGATGATGATGATGCGCGGCTGAAGCAGCATCATCTTGGCGAGCAGGAGCTTCTGCTGGTTGCCGCCGGAGAGCTGGCCCGCGAGCAGATCGCGGCTTCGGGTGCGGATGTCGAAATCCCTGATTGCTCCATCGAGCGCTTTTTCCTCCGCCCCCACGTCGATGAACGAGCCGCGGCTGAACCTGTCGAGGGCGGCAAGCGACAGGTTGACCCTTAAGCTCTGCTGCAGCAGCAGGCCTTTGCCTTTGCGATCCTCGGAGAGATAGACGATCCCCGCTGCCATGGCCTCGCGCGCATCGCGGAAATGCACATTCTTTCCATCGAGCGTGATCGTGCCCTGGCTCGGGCGAAGACCCACGAGGCCCTCGAAGAGTTCCGTGCGTCCGGCGCCGATCAGTCCCCCGAAACCCAAGATCTCACCGCGCTTCAGCGTGAAGGAGGCGTTCTCCACGTAGCCGGGCACGGCCATGTCCCGGACCGACAGAACGATCTGGTCGGAGGCGGTGTCCGGCTTTTCGGGATAGAGCTTGGACATGTCGCGCCCGACCATCAGACGAGCCATTTCGAGGGGCTCGAGACCTTCGATGTCGCGCGTTGCGATATGGCGCCCGTCGCGCAGGACCGTCACCCGGTCGGCGATCGCTTTGACCTCGTTGAGGCGATGGGAAATGTAGAGCACCGCCACGCCGTGCTCGCGCAGCCTGCGGATGATGGTGAAGAGGCTCTCGGCTTCGATCGGCGTGAGAACGGCGGTCGGCTCGTCGAAGGCCACGACCTTGTGCGGCACCAGAAGAGCACGCGCGATCTGCACCAGCTGACGGTCGGCGATGGAGAGGCGGCGCACCTCGTGATCCGGGTCGATCCTCGTGCCGAGTTCCGCCAGGATTCCACGCGTCCGCTCGCGCATCGTCCTGTCGTCCACGAAGCCGAAGCGCTTGATCTCACGGCCGAGAAAAAGGTTCTGCGCCACCGTCAGATCCTCGGCGAGCAGAATCTCCTGGTGCACCAGAACGATGCCATGGCTTTCCGCATCCGTCGGACCGGCGAAGGTGATCGGCCGTTCGTTGAGATAGAGATTGCCCTTCGTGGGGGCGAGATGCCCGGAGAGAATGCGCATGAGGGTCGACTTGCCCGCGCCGTTCTCGCCGATGACCGCATGAATCTCACCAGGCCGGAGATCGAGCGAAATGCCGCTCAGGACTTCGATCGGTCCGAAGGATTTCGAGATGTTCTCTGCGCGAAGAACGGAATCCATGCGCGGCTCCGGGTAAACGACACCGTTCGCTGACGCGGGCGCGACAGCGGTGGTTCAGGCAGTTCTTGAGTGGCGATCAGCTGGACGAGGCGCGTGCTGGCATTCGTTTCCTCCGATTTCCCATGTCGTCCTCTGGCGGGACTTGTCTTATCGAACTAGGAGCATGCCATTCTTTGGCAATGCCGCTATGTAAACGATTACATCAGAACTTTACCGAAACGGCAGGTTCTGTCAAACAGAACCAAGGTAGGGGAGTTTCATGGACGAGAGCGGGGCATCAGACAGGCAGGAAGAGGACGGCGCGGCAAGCCACCGCGCGGTGCGCATCCAGGATGTGGCCAGGCTCGCCGATGTCTCCACGGCCACGGTGAGCCGGGCCCTGGCCACGCCGGAGCGGGTGTCGCCGGAGGCGCGCGCCCGCGTGCTGGAGGCCATCGCCAAGACCGGCTACGTGCCCAATCCCGCCGCGCGATCGCTCCGCTCTCAAAAGACCTACATGGTGCTCGTCGTCCTGCCGGACCTGTCGAACACGTTCTTTTCCAAGATCCTGCGCGGCATCGAGGAGAGGCTGTTCGAGGCAGGTTACGGCATGATCATCAGCGATCTCGACGGCTCGCCCGAAAAGGAAGCGCATTTTGCAGCCTTCACTGCGGCGGGGCGCGTCGATGGCGCCATTCTCCTCAACGGTCATCTGTTCGGGCAGACCCGGGAGGGAGAGGGAATGCCCGCCAAGACCGGCATTCCGCTCGTGGCGCTCTGCGAGGCCATCCCCTCAGCCGAGATTCCGCAGATCGAGATCGACAATCGCGCCGCTGCAAGCCGCATGACGCAGCATCTCGCATCACTCGGCCACCGGAGCATCGCTTATCTCAGCGGCCCGTCCAGCAACATCCTCGAGAAAGAGCGCTTCCTGGGATACAAGGACGGCTTGAAGGCAGCGGGCCTGCCCTTCGATCCCGCGCTCGTTCTTCCGGGCGACTACACGATCGAATCCGGTGTGAAGGCTGGTCGGGCTCTGGTGGCGCGTTCGACGCGCCCGACAGCCGTGTTCTGCACCAGCGACGAGATGGCGATTGGTTTGATGCGCATGCTGCTGTCCGCAGGGCTGAAGGTTCCGGAAGATGTCTCCGTGGCCGGTTTCGACGACATCGAATTCGCGGCCGTGACTGAGCCTGCATTGACCACGATTCGTCAGCCGCGGCGGGAATTGGGACAGGCGGCAGCCTCCGTCCTCATCGATCTCCTGCAAGGGCGCCCGTCGCCCAAGAGCATTCGCCTGGAAACCGAACTGATCATCCGCGACAGCGTCGCGCCGCCTCAAAACATCGAGAAGGCGCCGGCAAAGAGCACGAGAACGAGGGCAATGAAGCCGACATAGGCATAAAGCGCCATGTGCGAGTGCTGATGGGCATAGCTGTCCTTGCCCGCGCCATTCTTCCAGCGCTCGGTTCCTTCCTGGTGCCGCGCGAGATCGACCTGATCCGGGCTCGGTGAAACGCCGCCGGCTTCGTCGTCCGTGCCGAGGGGGGATAGTCCAGGATCGAACACCTCGTTCTTGTCGCCCGTGCGCCCGCTGTTGATATCGCCCTTGAGCTGCGCCGAAGTCGAGCCCGCATTCATGGGCGGCGCATCCATCGGCTTGATGGTGTGCGTGCGCGGAATGTCTCTGTGATTGGGGTTCTCTGAACGGGTGGACATCGAAACTCTCCCGGGATCCGTTGGTGGGGAAACCATCAGGAGAGTGCGAGGTTCCTGGAAGGTGGCCGCGGCCTAAGCCCTCGTAAATCCAGGAAAGTCGCAAGCTCAAGAAAAAAGGCCGCTGTTGCCAGCGGCCCGAAGTTTAGGGAGGAAACGCCCAAGAAGGGCAGCGGCACTGCGACGCCAATCGCCGTGCTGCATTGCAATAACTAAGAGCTGCTCATTAAGTTCGCAAGATTAAAAGGTCAGCAAAGCTGCCCAATTTTTCGTCTATGAAAAAGGCAGGCTTTGTCAGGGGAAGCGGTCACGCCTAAAGATAGGCCGATCAAAATTGATGCAACATTGCTTCGCGAGCTGCCATGCCCCAGCTGAATTCCATCCTCGAAACCGCCCTCTACGTGGACGACTTGACGCGGGCGCGGGCTTTCTATGAGGGAGATCTCGGATTGCCGCTCCTGTTCGAGAACCAGCGCATGTGCGCCTTCGATGTGGGCGGGAAAAGCGTGCTGCTGCTTTTCCTGCGTGGCGCGTCGGCCCAGGACATGGCGACACCCGGCGGGACCATTCCGGGCCATGACGGGCAGGGGCCGCTCCATCTCGGCTTCGCCATCTCGGCCGAGGAGCTCGTTGCGTGGGAGGAGAAGCTGCGCGCCCGCGACATTCCGATCACCAGCAGGGTCACCTGGCCCCGAGGCGGCACGAGCGTCTATTTCCACGATCCGGATGGACATGTGCTGGAACTGGCAACGCCGGGGCTCTGGGCGACCTATTGATCGCCCGAAGCTTCTCGATAACATCAGGTGATGACGCTCGGCTCGCTGCGGCCGGTGCGCGACGCGATCTCCGCAATCGCGTTGGCGGCTTCGATTACGGGGGCGAGCACCTCGGCTGTCGGCAGATTATGGCGGCTGGTGTCCGGCTCGAAGCGTTCGAGATAGACGCGCAATGTCGCGCCTGACGTGCCGGTGCCCGACAGGCGGAAGACGGCGCGCGCATCTTCCTTGAACAGAATGCGAATGCCCTGCTTCGGCGTCACGGAGTTGTCGACCGGATCCGTGTAGGAGAAGTCGTCGCATTCCTGCACCGTCAGCGCGCCGAAACGCTGACCGGGAAGGGTCGCGAGCCTGGCGCGCAGATTGTCCATCAGCTCGTTCGCCGGTGCGGTCTCGAGCTCCTCGTAATCGTGGCGGGTGTAGTAGTCGCGCCCGTACATCGCCCAATGCTCGCGCACGATCTGGTCCGCCGGCTTCTTCGTCACGGCCAGAATGTTGAGCCACAGCAGCACGGCCCAGAGCCCGTCCTTCTCGCGGATGTGGTTGGATCCCGTGCCTGCGCTCTCCTCGCCGCAGAGCGTGATCAGCCCAGCATCGAGGAGATTGGCGAAGAACTTCCAGCCGGTGGGTGTCTCGAAGAAGTTGATGCCGAGCTTGTTCGCCACGCGATCGACGGCGCGGCTCGTCGGCATGGAACGCGCGACACCTGACAGGCCTTTCGCATAGCCCGGCGCGAGATCGGCGTGGCTCGTGAGGACCGCAAGGCTGTCGCTCGGCGTCACGAAAAGCCCGCGCGCCACGATCATGTTGCGGTCGCCGTCACCATCGGAGGCGGCGCCGAAATCGGGTGCGTCCGCGCCCATCATCAGCTCCATCAGGTCATGGGCATGGACGGGATTCGGATCGGGATGATGGCCGCCGAAATCGGGCTTCGGCTCGCCATTCACCACCGTGTCCATTGGCGCGCCGAGGCGGCCCTCCAGAATGGTCTTGGCATAGGGACCGGTGATGGCGTTCAACGCATCGAAGCGCATGCGGAAGCCGGAGCGGAAGAGCTCAGAGACGGCATCGAAATCGATGAGCTTCTCCATCAGATCCACGTAATCCGCCACCGGATCGATCACCTCGACGATGGTCTCGCCAACCTTCGTTTCACCGATGCGCGTGAGATCGACGTCAGTACCCTCGACGCTCCTGTACTCGGTGATCGCGCTTGCACGCTTGAACACGGCCTCGGTGAAGGATTCCGGTGCCGGTCCGCCATGGGACATGTTGAACTTGATGCCGAAATCGCCGTCTGGCCCGCCGGGATTGTGGCTGGCCGAGAGCACGAGGCCGCCGACGGCCTTGTGCTTGCGGATCACGCAGGAGGCGGCAGGCGTGGACAGCAAGCCTTTCTGCCCGACGAGGATGCGCCCGAAGCCGTTGGCCGCCGCCATCTTGAGCGCGATCTGCACCACCGCCTCGTTGAAGAAGCGTCCGTCGCCGCCGATCACCAGGGTCGAGCCCTTCGCGCCTTCCACGTTGTCGAAGATCGCCTGGATGAAATTCTCCACATAGCGCGGCTGCTGAAAGACCTTCACCTTCTTGCGCAGGCCCGACGTGCCTGGGCGCTGATCGGAAAACGGGGTGGTCGGAACGCGGGTGATCGCCATCGGTGCTTGCCACTTCCTTGTATCGGCTCTGCGCGGCCTGTTCTTGAAGTTTCGGTGCGACCCTGAAATCGGATCAGACATCCAATTTAGGGCCGCGGCCTTCAGATGCCACTGCCGAGATGAAGGTAAGATGAAGATCCTATGGCGAATGGTGGACAGGGCATTTCTTCACGCATGACCAACAAAAGCAA